>JAOPWT010000345.1 GCA_025965555.1 Mycobacterium sp. | reverse complement strand
ACGTGACAATTGGTGACACCAAAATTCCCGAGGGCCGCCGCGCGATGCTCCTCTTCGGGTCGGGCAACCGCGACGAGCGCCAGTACGGCGACGACGCAGGCGAACTCGACGTCACGCGCAAACCGCGCAACATCCTGACCTTCAGCCATGGCGCGCACCACTGCCTCGGCGCGGCAGCCGCGCGGATGCAGTCCCGCGTCGCGCTGACCGAGCTGATCGCCCGGATCCCGGAATTCGAGGTCGACGAGGACGAAATGGTTTGGGCCGGAGGAAGTTACGTCCGGCGCCCACTGTCGGTCCCGTTCCGAGTGAAGTAGTGGCGGGCGACTGGCTGGCCGAGCGGCGCACCGAGGCGGCCGCCGACCGGATTCTCGATGCCGCAGAGAAACTGTTCACCCGGCAGGATGCGGCCACCGTCGGGATGAACGAGATCGCCCGAACGGCAGGGTGTTCGCGCGCGACGGTGTACCGGTACTTCGAGAACAGGGACGCGCTGTACACCGCGTACGTGCACCGCGAGACCTACCGGGTGTTCCGCGAGATGGGTGATCGGATAGCGGGTATCGACGATCCGCAGGAGCGGCTGCTCGAGGGTGTCCTCGCGTCTCTGCGCAGCGTCCGCGAAAGTCCGGCTCTTTCATCGTGGTTCGCGTCGGCCCAGCGGCCCATCGGTGGCGAGATGGCCGAGCGTTCGGAAGTCATCAAGGCGTTGACCGAGGCGTTTCTCCGCTCGCTTGGCCTGGACGGACGGGCCGACGTCGAGCAGCGCGCGCGCTGGCTGGTCCGCGTGATGATCTCTCTGCTGGTGTTCCCCGGTCACGACGACGCGGACGAGCGAGCGATGCTCCAGGAGTTCGTCATCCCGACGGTCGTGACCGATCCGATTCGCCCCGACCACCACGCGCCGAACGTGGATTACCCCCACGCAAAATCGAAGACCGCGTGGGGGTAATCCACGTTCGGCGAGACGGGGCGGCTAGGTTCGCACTCGTGTGACGCGATGCAACAGCCACGCCAACGGGACCGTCACCACCAGGGTGACCGCGAACAGCCAGAACATCGAACCGGTGTAGATCGGGAACCGCAGGATCTCGACCATCACCAACTCCATCGTGACGAGGTGGATCAGAAAGATCTCGTAGGAGATCTCGCCGAGGAAGACCATCGGCCTGCTCGCCATGAACCCGGCGTACCAGCCGCTGGCTCCGTCAGTGCCCCGCAGCGCCAGCGGGGCCACCAGGAGCGTCGAGATGATGGCGTAGAACAGCGTCTTGGCGAGTCCCTCGCGGAGCTCGGCGGGTGACGTCGTCGGGGCACCCGCGATGGGTGTCGAGGCGATGAAGTAGCAGGCCAGGGCCAGCGGGACGCAGACCATCGCGTATGCCTTCACGCCCAGCGGCGACAGCGCCGCGAGCAACATGCCGCCGATGAACCACATCAGATACGTGGGCAGCCACAGTGGCGCACCGTCGGGCAGGAAGTCCGTGGTGTGCACCAACACCAACCACGCCGGGGAAATCAGTGCGAGCACCACCAACCCGACGATCAGTCGCAACGGATGCCACTGCCTGCGGCAGAGCACCACCAGCAACAGGTACGCCATCAACGGCAGCGCCACGTAGAACGCCGCCTCCACGGCGAGGCTCCACATCTGGGTCAGACCCTGGTGTAGGTAGGAGAACAGGTAGTCGTCGGTATAGATCTGCGTCAGCGTCAGGTTGCGAAACAACCCCATCCACGTGTGGCCGGGATTCGGCCCCGCCGTGCGGAAGTGGTACAGCAGGTACGCCGCCAGTACGGTGATGACGTACGCGGGCATGATGCGACGGACCCGGTGCCAGGCGTAGCGACGCACCGACGGCGGGGCATCGGCCTCGGCCACCGCGCGCACCCACTGCGTGAACAACAGGAAACCGGACAGCACGAAGAAGATCGGCACGCCAATCTCCATGCGGGAGTACACCAGTCCGGTGTAACCGTGGGTGTACTTGCCCGTGGTGTAAGCGGCGTGCGTGAGCATGACCAGTATCGCGGCGACCGCACGGATACCGGTCAGTGAGGCGACTCGGCTCGAGGTGACGGACTCCAGGCCGCCTACATCATCAGTTTTGTCTGGCGAAGTCACTTCGACTTGTGATGGTGACTCGGGCCGCGGTCGGGTTTGAGGTCGATGAGGACACCCGAGATACGGGTGTGTTCAAGCTTTTTCAGCGTTTCCCTGGACAACTTCGCAGGCAACTCGACGAGCGAGTGGTCCATCTTGATGGTGATGTGGCCGAAGTCGCTGCGATGCAGCCCACCCTCGTTGGCGATCGCGCCGACGATGGAGCCGGGGCCGACCTTGTGCCGCTTGCCGACCGCGATGCGGTAGTTTGCTAGGTCGCTGCGAACGTTGTCGCGGCGCTTGCGCGGTGGGCCGTCCTCGCGGTCCGGACGCTCGCGGCGCTTCTCCGGCGGCGGCTCGGTCATCAGGAACTCCCCACCGCCGCGGCTCTGCACCGCCAGCGCGGCGGCGATCTCGGCCGTCGGCACGTCGTGGTCGCGCTCGTAGCCCTCGATCAGCTTGCGGAACAATTCGATTCCCGGCGCGTTCAGCGCCTCGGTGATCGACTCGCGGAACTTCTCCACCCGCTTGTCGTTGACGTCGTCGACCGACGGCAGCTGGGACTCGACGAGCTTCTGCCTGGACACCCGCTCGATCGAGTTCAGCAGATGCTTCTCGCGGGGCGTGACGAACAACACTGCCGCGCCCGACCGCCCGGCCCGGCCGGTCCGCCCGATCCGGTGCACGTAGGACTCGGGATCGTGCGGAATGTCGTAGTTCAACACGTGCGAGATGCGCTCGACGTCCAACCCGCGGGCCGCCACGTCGGTGGCGATCAGGATGTCGATGGTGCCGTCCTTGAGCTGGCTGATGGTGCGCTCACGCACGGCCTGGGCGATGTCGCCGTTGATCGCCGCGGCCGAGAAGCCACGGGCGCGAAGCTTTTCGGCGACCTCCTCGGTGGCCTGCTTGGTGCGGACGAACACGATCATCGCCTCGAACGGCTCGACCTCGAGCAGCCGGGTGAGGGCGTCCATCTTGCGCGGTCCGGCGACCTGGATGTAGCGCTGCGAAATGTTCTCCGCCGTGGCGGTTTTCGACTTGACCGTCACCTGGACGGGATCGTGCAGGTACTTGGAGGTGATCTTGCGGATCGCTGGCGGCATGGTGGCCGAGAACAGCGCCACCTGTTTGTACTCGGGGGTCTCGGAGAGGATTCGCTCGACGTCCTCGGCGAAACCCATCTGCAGCATCTCGTCGGCCTCGTCGAGAACCATGTAATCGAGGTGCGAGAGGTCGAGGCTGCCCTTCTCCAGGTGGTCGATGACGCGGCCCGGCGTACCGACCACCACCTGCGCGCCGCGCTTGAGCCCGGCCAGTTGCGGGCCGTAGGACGAGCCGCCGTAGACCGGCAGGACGTGCACGGGCAGATGCGCGCCGTACCGGCTGAACGCCTCCGCGACCTGCAGCGCCAACTCGCGCGTCGGCGCCAGTACGAGCGCCTGGGTGGTGCGGCTGGACGTATCGATCCTGGACAGGATCGGGATGGCGAACGCCGCGGTCTTACCGGTTCCGGTCTGCGCCAGCCCCACCACGTCGGAGCCCGCCAGCATCGGCGGGATGGTGGCGGCCTGGATGGCTGACGGCGACTCGTAACCGACGTCGGCGAGGGCCTGCAGCACCGAGGGGTGAATCTGCAGGTCAGCAAAGGTGATTTCCGCGCTCGTCGCGTCGGGTTCTTCAGACGTCATCGAGGTTGCAGTCTACGGGTAGTCGCTGCTCCTGCAGCCACGATGGCGGGCAGAGGCGGTACGGTTGCCCAGCGTGAGGGTCCAGTGAGGTGCCGGTGGTGGTTCGCAGTCCTGGCGGCGGTGACCGCACTGGCAGGCTGCGGGGCCAGTGATTCGACGGTCTCCAAGACGCCCCAGGCCACGGTCGCCCCGGCTCCGACGGCTCCGCCTGCGCCCGCCCCCACGGTTGCTTCCGGCCCGTCGCCCACGCAGGCTCCGGCCGACCCGTGCGCTATCAACCTGGCCGCCCCGGAGATCGCCAAGGCGGTCTCCGAACTGCCCCGCGATCCGCGCAGTGGCCAGCCGTGGAGCCCCGAACCCCTGGCGGGCAACTACAACGAATGCGCGCCGCTGTCGGCGATCGTCATCAAGGCGAACACCAACGCCGACAACCCCAACACCCGTGCCGTGCTGTTCCATCTCGGCAAGGTCATCCCGACGGGCGTGCCGGACACCTATGGCTTCAACGGCATCGACGAGACGGCCACCACCGGCGACACGATCGCCCTGATGTATCTCAACGAGACGAGCGGACTCAAGAGCATCGTCCGGTTCCGCTGGAACGGCAACGGCGTCGAGCTGATCGGCAACACGGGCTAGCCCCGCCGCCGCTCGGCATCGAGTGTGCGGGGAGATCGCGAATTTCGAAGATTCAACGATCTGGCAGCACACGCGATGCGTTGGGCCGAGGTGTCGGGCGCCTGACCTACAGTGGCGGACGTGTTCGTCATCGACGACCGCGTCGTCTACAGCGCCTCTGACCTCGCCGCAGCGGCGCGGTGCGAGTACGCGTTGCTGCGCGCCTTCGATGCGAAACTCGGACGCGGCCCGCGGATGCGGGTCGAGGACGAACTACTCGCCCGCACTTCGACTCTCGGTGATGAGCACGAGCGCCGCGAACTCGACGACCTGCGCACCGAGTTCGGCGACGTCACGATCATCGGCCGCCCGAACTACACCGCCACGGGTCTGCGAGCCGCGTTCGACCAGACGATGCGCGCGGTCGAGAGACGTTCGTCCGTCATCTACCAGGCGGCTATGTTCGACGGACGGTTCGCCGGGTTTGCGGACTTCTTGATCCTCGAGGACGGTCGGTACCGCGTCGCCGACACCAAACTGGCCCGCTCGGCCAAGGTCGAAGCGCTCCTCCAGCTGGCCGCATACGCCCACACGCTGGAGACCGCCGGCGTTCCCGTCGCCCCGGAGGCCGAGATCCTTCTCGGCGACGGCGCGCTCGCCCGCTACCGGCTCGACGAGCTGGTGCCCGTCTACCTGCCGCGCCGCGCCGCACTCGAGAGGCTGCTCGACGAGCACTACGCCAGCGGGAGGACGGTCAGCTGGGCCGACGAACACGTCCGCGCCTGCTTCCGCTGCCCAGAATGCGCCGTCCAGGTGCGTGCGCACGACGACCTGCTGCTCGTCGCGAACATGAGGGTCAGTCAACGGGCCCGGCTGCTCGAGGCAGGGGTCGACACGATCACCGCACTGGCCGCGCACACCGGCGGCGTGCCTGGCCTCTCCACCAGGACCGCCGCCGGCCTGGTCTCGCAGGCCGCACTCCAGGTGGCGCCGCGCGTCGACGGCAAGCCGCCGTACGAGCTGGTCGATGCGCAACCGCTGATGGTGCTTCCCGACCCCGACAAGGGTGACCTGTTCTTCGACTTCGAAGGCGACCCGCTGTGGACCGCGGACGGCAGGGATTGGGGTCTGGAGTACCTGTTCGGCGTGCTGGGCATGACCGGTGAGTTCACCCCGCTGTGGGCGCATGACCGCGCCGAGGAGAAGAAGGCGCTCGTGGATTTCCTCGCGTTGGTCCGCAAGCGGCGCAAGCGGTATCCCAAGATGCACGTCTATCACTACGCGGCCTACGAGAAGTCTGCGCTGCTGCGGCTGGCGGGCAGGCACGGCGTCGGCGAGGACGAAGTGGACGACTTGTTGCGCAACGGCGTCCTCGTCGACCTCTTTCCGCTGGTGCGCAAGAGCGTTCGCGTCGGGACCGAGAATTACAGCATCAAGTCCCTGGAACCTCTGTACATGGGTTCGCAGCTGCGCTCGGGGGACGTCACGAACGCGACCGCCTCGATCACGCAGTACGGCCAGTTCTGCGAACTCCGCGCACTAGGACGCCACGACGAGGCGGCGACCGTGCTCAAGGAGATCGAGGAGTACAACCACTACGACTGCACGTCCACCCGCCGCCTCCGCGACTGGCTGATGAAGCTGGCCATCGAGAGCGCAGTGCCACCGATGGGCCCGCAGCCGGTGACCGACGGCGCCCCCATCGAGGTGGACGACCAGGTCGCTCGCACCCTGGCCAAGTTCGTCGGCGACGATCCGAGCGCCCGCACCGTCGAACAGACCGCCGTGGCGATGGTCGCCGCGGCCCGCGGCTTCCACCGGCGCGAGGACAAGCCCTACTGGTGGGGGCACTTCGACCGCCTGAACAACCCGGTCGACGAATGGTCCGACGACGCGGGCGTCTTCATCGCCGAGGATGCCGAGGTCATCGTGGACTGGTGCGTCCCGAAGGGTGCCCGAAAGCCCCAGCGCCGCGTGCTGCTCACCGGCGCGATCGCCGCGGGAGAGCTGGACGGCGGCATGTACGCCCTTTACGACCCACCAGCACCGGCAGGTCTGGCCGACGATCCGGACCGGCGTGGGTTCGGCGGGGTCGACGTCCTCGAATGCGATGACGCGGACACACCCACCAAGGTCCTGGTCCTCGAGCGTCAGCCGAAGCACGGCGACGTCTTCGACCAGGTGCCGTTCGCGCTCACGCCCGGGGCTCCGATCCCGACACCCAAGCAACGGGAGGCCATCGACGTGACGGCCGGTGAGGTGGCCGCCGGGCTACCGAGCCTGCCACCCACCCCCGTCATGGACATCCTGCTCCGCGGCGCCCCGCGCACCAGGTCCGGCGGTCTGCCTCGCAGCGGCGACGCCGCAGCCGACATCACCGCCGCATTGCTCGACCTCGACTCGTCGTATCTCGCCGTGCACGGTCCACCGGGAACGGGCAAGACACACACGGCGTCTCGCGTCATCGCGACACTGGTCAACGATCACGGTTGGCGCGTCGGCGTGGTGGCCCAGGCGCACGCCGTGGTGGAGAACCTGTTCCGCGACGTGCTCGCCGCGGGGGTGGACCCGGCTCGGGTCGCCAAGAAGCCCGGTGGAAACGATCCGGCGTGGCAGGAGATCGACGGCGGCGCTTACCCGGCCTTCATCGCGGGTCACGACGGCTGCGTGATCGGCGGCACGGCATGGGACTTCGCCAACGCCACCAGGGTTGCGCCTGGCTGCCTGGACCTGTTGGTCGTCGAGGAGGCCGGCCAGTTCAGCGTCGCCAACACCATCGCGGTGGCGCGGGCGGCGGCCAATCTGCTGCTGCTCGGTGACCCTCAACAGTTGCCCCAGGTCACTCAGGGCACGCATCCCGAACCGGTCGACGTCTCGGCACTGGCATGGCTCATCGACGGTCAGAACACGCTGCCCGAGGAACTCGGCTACTTCCTCGAGTGCACCTACCGCATGCATCCGGCGGTGTGCGCACCGGTCTCGAAACTCTCCTATGACGGCAGGCTGCGCAGTGTCGAATCCGTCACCACGGCAAGGGTTCTCGAAGGTATCGAACCTGGCGTGCGCCTGCTGTCCTTCGAACATCATGGCAACTCCATAGACAGTCCCGAGGAAGCGGACGCCATCGTCGCCGAGATCACGCGGCTGCTCGGAACGCCGTGGACGGACGAGCACGGCACCACGCCACTGGCACAGAAGCACGTACTGATCGTCACGCCGTACAACGCCCAGGTGGTGATGCTCAAGCAGCGTCTCGACGCCGCAGGGCTGACCGACGTGCGGGTGGGCACCGTTGACAAGTTCCAGGGCCAGCAGGCGCCCGTGGTGTTCATCTCGATGACGGCATCGTCGATCGACGACGTGCCGCGCGGAATCTCGTTCCTGCTGAACCGGAACCGACTCAACGTCGCCGTGAGCCGCGCGATGTACTCGGCCATCATCGTCCGGTCGACGCTGCTGACCGACTACCTGC
>JAOPWT010000258.1 GCA_025965555.1 Mycobacterium sp. | reverse complement strand
TGTCGGCTACGGCAAGGCCAAGGAAGTTCCCGCCGCGATCGCCAAGGGCGTCGAGGAAGCCCGCAAGAGCTTCTTCCGCGTTCCTCTGATCGGCGGCACCATCGTCCATCCCGTCCAGGGTGAGGCGGCCGCGGGCGTGGTCATGCTGCGTCCCGCCAGCGCAGGTACCGGCGTCATCGCCGGTGGCGCGTGCCGTGCGGTGCTGGAATGCGCAGGCGTGCACGATATCCTGGCCAAGTCGCTGGGTAGCGACAACGCGATCAACGTGGTTCACGCCACCGTTGCCGCGCTGAAGATGATCCAGCGTCCTGAGGAAGTTGCCGCCCGTCGCGGACTTTCGATCGAGGACGTCGCACCGTCGAGCATGCTCAAGGCGCGACGTGAGAGCGAAGCGCTGGCCGCCGCGGCAGCGCGTGAAGGATCGGCCTGATCATGGCATCGGAAAAGACACTGAAGATCACCCAGGTGCGCAGCACCGTCGGGGCGCGCTGGAAGCAGCGGGAGAGCCTGCGGAGTCTCGGACTGCGCAAGATTCGTCAGACCGTGGTCCGCGAGGACAACGCTCAGACGCGTGGCCTGCTCGCCGTGGTGAACCACCTCGTGACCGTTGAGGAGGCGTCATGACCATCAAACTGCACGACCTGCGCCCAGCGCCAGGGTCGAAGACCGCCAAGACCCGCGTCGGTCGCGGTGAAGGCTCGAAGGGTAAGACCTCGGGTCGCGGCACCAAGGGCACCAAGGCCCGCAAGAACGTCCCCGTGACGTTCGAGGGTGGGCAGATGCCGATCCACATGCGGCTGCCGAAGCTCAAGGGCTTCAAGAACCGGTTCCGCACCTCCTACGAGGTCATCAACGTCGGTGACATCAGCAGGTTGTTCCCCAAGGGCGGCACCGTCGGTGTCGACGAGCTGGTGGCCGCGGGCGCGGTGCGCAAGAACACCCTGGTGAAGGTTCTCGGCGACGGCAAGCTGACCGTCAAGGTCGACCTGACCGCACACAAGTTCAGTGGCAGCGCGCGCGAGAAGATCAGCGCCGCAGGCGGTTCCACCACCGAGCTGTAAGCATTCACGCGAAGGGCCCTCGCTGCGGCGGGGGCCCTTTGCGTTGGCTACGAAAGCTGAGGCAGGACCTCGGCAGCCAGTCGTTCCAGCTGCTCGCGATCCGCGGCGACGTCGTCACCGAGTGGATTGAGCAGAATCATCTGCGCCCCGGCGTCGATGACCGCCCGTAGCCCCGCGACCACGTCGGCGGCCGTGCCCGACACCGGCACCGCCTCGATCCCCGACATGTCCCCGTACTTGCGGTGCAGGCCTGCGACGACCCGCTCCCGCGCCAGCTCGGCATCGTCGTCGATCATCAGATAGACGCGCTTGCCGATGGTGAAGCGCGACGCATCCCGACCCTGGACGTCGAGTTCATGGCGCACTATGGCGGCAGCCCGGACGAAGGCGTCGGTGGTGGACGAGCCAGCACCGAGAAATGCGTCGCCGAGGCGCACCGCGCGAGCCAGTGCGGCGGGAGCGTTGCCGCCGAACCAGATCGGCGGATGCGGCCGCTGCACCGGCTTCGGCTGGATCGGCAGATCGTCGACGTCACGGAAGCGCCCGTGGAACGTCACCCGCTCGTCGTCGGACCAGGCGGCCTTCATCAGCTCGAGACCCTCGGTGAAACTGCTGATGAACGTCTTGGGCTCGATCCCGAACGCCGCGAACTGCCGGAAGCCCCCGCCAGGAGCGACACCGAAGTCCAGCCTGCCGTGACTGAGCCGGTCGACCGCCGTCGCCGTGGCGGCCAGCTGCAACGGATCGTGCAGTGACGAGACGATGACGGCGACGCCGAGCCGCAGGCGGGTCGTGCTCGCCGCCGCGTAGGCGAGCAGCTCCAGCGGCGCGATCAGCCGCTCGGAGCCGATCGTCTGCTCCAGGGTCCACCCGCCCTCGAAGCCGAGCTCTTCCGCGCGCAGCAGATAGTCCTTGAAACCGTCGGCGTCGAAACCTGACACGTCGAGCTGAGGCAGGGAGATGGAGTACCGCACGCGATCCACGTTACGACGAGAACCTCGGCGCGCACGCCATCGGTAGGCTCGCCACCATGTTCAGCTTTCTGACCGACGTCCCAGGTACCGACGAGCTGCGCGCGATCGTCCGCAAGGTCGACACGGCGCGCCATCACGGCGTGCCCGGTGGGTGCGTGCTCGAACTCGACCTGCAGTCGCTGCCCCAGGAATCCGGTGGCTTCGATCCGCTGGCGATGCTCACCGGCAACGGCAAGCCGCTGTTGCTGCGCGAGGCCGTCGCCGCCATCCGGCGCGCAGCCAAGGACGATCGCATCGCGGGACTGATCGCGCGCGTGCAGGTGGCCGCGGCCGCCGCGGGCCCGGTACAGGAGCTTCGTGAGGCGATCGTCGAGTTCAGCGACGTCAAACCCTCGCTGGCATGGGCGGAGACCTACCCGGGCACCATGTCGTACTACCTGGCATCGGCGTTCCGTGAGGTCTGGATGCAACCCTCGGGCACCGTCGGACTGGTCGGCTTCGCGACCAATGCGCTCTTTCTACGCGACGCGCTGGCGAAGGCGGGCGTCCAGGCGCAGTTCATCGCACGCGGTGAATACAAGTCGGCGGCGAACATGTTCACCCAGGAGAACTACACCGACGCCCATCGCGAGGCCGACGGGCGGCTCATCGAAAGCCTGCACGAGCAGGTGCTGGCAGCCGTCGCCGCGTCACGGCACATCGAGGCCGCCGACATCGACGCGCTCGCCGACAAGGCGCCGCTGCTGCGCGAGGATGCGGTGACCGGGCGGCTCGTCGACCGCATCGGCTTCCGCGACGAGGCGTACGCGCGGATCGCCGAACTCGTAGGCGCACCCGATGTTTCACCCGATGACCCCGACGCCCCGCCGCGGTTGTACCTGTCGCGTTATGCCCGCACGCCCACGTCGGCGCCCTCGCTGCCCGGCCGCAAGTCCAAGCCGACCATCGCCGTCGTGACGCTGGCCGGTCCCATCGTCAGCGGGCGCGGCGGACGAACCCTGTCACCGCTTGGCACTTCCAGTGCGGGCGGCGACACGATTGCCGCGGCGCTCCGCGAGGCAGGCGCCGATGACGACGTGTCCGCAGTGGTGCTGCGCGTCGACAGTCCTGGCGGATCTGTCACCGGCTCGGAAACCATTTGGCGCGAGGTGGTTCGACTCCGCGAGGCGGGCAAGCCGATCGTTGCGTCGATGGGGGCCGTCGCCGCCTCGGGCGGCTACTACGTGTCGATGGCCGCGGATGCGATCGTCGCCAACGCGGGCACGCTGACCGGATCGATCGGTGTCGTGACCGGCAAGCTGGTCGCCCGAGAACTCAAGGACCGTCTCGGGATCGGCTCGGATGTGGTGCGTACCAATCGCAATGCCGACGCCTGGTCGGTGAACGCCCCGTTCACCGACGAGCAGCACGCCCACGTCGAGGCCGAGGCCGACCTGTTCTACACCGACTTCGTGCAGCGCGTCGCCGACGGCCGAGGGATGACGGTCGAGTCCGTCGACGCAGTGGCCCGCGGGAGGGTCTGGACCGGTGCCGACGCTTTGGCCCGCGGACTCGTCGACGAACTCGGCGGTCTGCGCACTGCCATCGACCGCGCCAAGGCGCTCGCCGGGCTCGACCGCGACGCCGAGGTCAAGGTCGTCGCACTGCCGGGGGCCTCACTGCTCGACGTCCTGCGGCCCAAGCCGTCGTCGCAGCCCGCCGCCGCCTCACTTCCGGACGCCTTCGGCGCGCTCATCGGCCGATCTGCCGCCGCGTTACTCACGCAGGCCGAGCGATCTTTGACCGGCGTCAATGCGCTGTGGCTTGGTGAACACCGCTTCTGACGTCATGTTTGCTGACATGATGTGTGCGTGGGGAGCGCGGCGGTGGGGCGTGGTGCTGAGTCGCGTTCGGCTGCCGAATTCCTGAGTCGCGCCGCCGAGGAGCCCGCCGGTCTCGTCATCACGGGCGAGGCGGGTATCGGCAAGACCACGGTGTGGTCAGCTGCCGTAGACCGTGCGCGTCACGAAGGTTTTCGGGTGTCGTCGGCCCGCGCGGCCGAGGCGGAGTCGGTGCTCGCCTACGCCGTCGTAGCCGACCTCCTCGACGACCTCTTGGACGACGCGACCGCGACCGTCCTCGACGAGTTGCCCTCGGTACAGCGAATCGCCGTCGAGCGCGTGTTGCTCAGCGGTGTGGGTGATGGACCGATGACGGACCAGCGGATGGTGGCCGCGGCGTTCACCGGGATCGTGGAGGCCATGGCCGTCGACGGTCCGGTGCTGCTCGCCGTCGACGACGTGCAGTGGCTGGACTCGTCCAGTCGGGCAGTGATCGGCTTCGCCGCTCGTCGACTGAAGGGTCCCGTCGGGGTGCTTGCGACCGAACGGACCGAAGGCCGAGGCTCAGACGCCTCGTCGTGGTTGCAGACCTCGCAGCCGGCCTCAGTGGCCACCGTGCGGCTCGGACCGTTGTCGCCTGGTGAACTGCATGCGTTGCTCTCGCAGCGGTTGGGCCACGCATTGCCGCGGCCCACCATGACGCGCATCCACGAAATCTCGGGCGGAAACCCGTTCTTCGCAATGGAACTGGCGCGTACGGTCCGGATCGAGCCGACCGCCGAGCACCCCGAACTGTCGCCGACGCTGGCCGAGTTGATGCGGCTGCGGACGGGTCCCATCGCCAGCACGCACGGTGAAGTGCTGCTGGCCGCCGCCTGCATGGCCGATCCGACCGTGGACGTCCTCGCCGCAGCGATGTCGCGCACGGTGGACGATGTCGTCGAGTCGCTGGAGGCGGCCGAGGCCGAGGGAATCGTGCGAATCGTCGGCAACCGGGTGCGATACGACCATCCACTGCTGGCCCGTGGCGTCTACACCCAGGCATCGACCGCCGAACGACGACGGATGCACCGGACGCTGGCGGCGGTCGAGGCGCACGTCGAGGTGAAGGCCCGCCACCTGGCGTTGGCCGCGGCCACGCCAGATCCAGATACCCTGCAGGCCCTCGACGATGCCGCCGACGCGGCCGGTGCACGTGGGGCTCCCGCCGCAGCCGCCGAACTGCTCGAACTGGCCATCGGACTCGGTGGGGACACCCCGCTGCGACGGATCCGGGCCGCGGCCTGCCTGCTGAGTTCCGGCGACACCAGCCGCAGCCGCGCCGTCCTGGAACCCGCGATCGCCACGATGAGACCCGGCAAGCTGCGGGCCACCGCACTGAACCTGCTTGCGGGGCTGTGTGTTTACACCAACGGCTACGCCGAGGCGACCGCACACCTTGCGACCGCCCTCGCCGACGCGGGCGACAACCAGCTGCTGAGGGTGCAGACGCTGCTGATGTTGTCCTTCGCCCAGATCAACGACGGCGACTTCGCCGGGTCCCTGCGCAACGCAGACCTTGCGGTCGCCGAGGCCGAACAGGTGGGCATCGCACCGCTGACGAGCCAGGTGCTCAGCATGTGGGTCATGGTGAACTGCATCTGCGGCAACGGCGTCGACGAGCCCGCCCAGCAGCGGGCACTCGAGCTAGAGGACCAGAGTCTCAACGCGCCCATCGTGTTTCGCGCCGCCGCCAACAACGCCCAGCTGCTCGCATGGAAGGGCGATCTCGATGGCGCCCGCGCACAGATCGCCGACATCGGGAAGCAGTGCGACGAGCGCGGCGCCGAATCCGATCTGCTCTTCGTCGCGGTCCAGAAAGTGCTGATCGCGATCTGGCGAGCCGATCTCACCGAGGCCGCCCGCCTGGCCCGTGACGCGGTCGAGAGGGCCGAACAACTCGGTGGCGACAGCGCGATCCTCATCGCGGCGACGGTCGACGCCGCAGTCGCCGCGTACACGGGCGCCGAAGAGCGCGCCAGGGACAGTTGGCGCCGAGCGATCGAAGCCTCTGAGCGTTGTGGCGCGCATCGCGTCGCGGAGTTCCCGACCATGATGCTCGGCTTCCTCGAGGTCTCCCTTGGCCGGTACGCCGAAGCGCTGACCGTGTTGGACGCTCTGATCTCCGCATTCCAGACGACACCGGTCGGGACCGAGATCATCTCTGCCACCTTCATTCCGGATGCGGTGGAGGCGTTGGTGGCCACGGGCAGGCCCGCTGAGGCGGAGCCCCTCACCGGCGCATTGGAGGCCAACGGCGCCAGGCTGAACCGACCGTGGATGTTGGCGGTCGGCGCGCGCTGTCGCGCGATCCTGCTGGCTGACCGCGGTGACCTCGACGCCGCCGACCACGCCATACGGCAAGCGATGGCCGAGCATGCCCGGCTGCCGATGCCGTTCGAGAAGGCCCGCACCCAACTGGTACACGGACAGATCCTGCGACGGCGCAAGCAGAAACAACTCGCGGCTGAGTCGTTCGGCGAAGCGCTGGCCACCTTCGAACGGATCGGCACGCCGTTGTGGGCGGCGAGAGCGCGTGGCCACCTCGACCGCATGCGAACCGTGCCTGCCGGGGCGTCGGCTCTGACACCCGCCGAGCGGCGGGTGGCAGAACGGGCGGTGGCGGGGATGTCCAACCGGGAGATCGCTGCCGAACTGTTCATCTCGGTCAAGACGGTGGAGACCAATCTGAGCAACGTCTACCGCAAGCTCGGCATCCGGTCCAGGGCTCAGCTCTTCTCGAGCCTGGCGCCCTGACGGCGGGTCAGACCTTCAGGACCGCACTGACGTAGCTCAGGTCGGCGAACATTGCCGACATCTCGTCGTCGGGGAAGTCGAAACCGTTGACTGCGTACGCTTCCCGCATCCCGAGCACCGAGACGTCCCACCCGCGTTCGGCGAGGTACTCGACGACGTGGTTGCGCTCACCGTGATAGACGAGGTCCGCCATCTCGATGTCGGACCCGAGCTGCTTCATGCGCTCCGACATCTTCTTGGCGCGCTCGTCGGTGAAGGCATCGAGGTCGCCGATGTGCTCGGTGGCCAGCCGGCTGCCCGGTGCGGAGAGCGCGGTGATGGCGTCGAAGAGCCTGTCCTGGGCCTCTGACGGCAGATAGATCAGCAGCCCCTCTGCGCTCCACGTGGTCGGCTGCGTGGGGTCGAAGCCGTTGTCCTTCAACGCCTTGGGCCAGTCCTCGCGAAGGTCGATCGCGACGGTGCGATGCGTCGCCGTCGGCGTCGCCCCGATGCCCTCCAGCGTGGTCGTCTTGAAGTGAATGACGTCCGGCTGATCCACCTCGTAGACGACGGTGCCGTCCGGCCATGGCAGGCGGTAACCCCGCGCGTCCAGGCCTGCGGCCAGGATCACGGCCTGCCGCACCCCGGCGTCGGCACCGTCGAGGAACACCGTGTCGAAGAACCGGGTGCGGATCGCCATGCTCTCGGCGGCCCGGCGCGGCGTGAATGCCGGTTCGACGTCGGTGAGGTCGAGATCGCCGTCCAGCATGCGGGTGAACAGATCGACGCCGACCGCTCGCACCAGCGGTTCGGCGTAGCGGTCGTCGATCAGCTTCTCGCGGTGGGCCAGCGCGCGCTGCGCGGCCACCATCGTCGCGGTGGCTCCGACGCTGGAGGCCAGGTCCCAGGTGTCGCCTTCTGTTCTTGCCATGATCGCTCCTCTACTTCAGCGTTGACGTCAGGTATCCGGAATCGCCGCCGAAGGCCGCGAGTTCGTCGTCGGGTAGTTCGAAACCGTTGGCGGCGTAGGCCTGTGCGGTCGGAAGGATGGCGTTGTGCCATCCGTGGGATGCGAGGTAGTCCGCGGCGCTGTTGCGCTCACCGGTGTAGAACAACTCGGCCAGGTTGATGCCAGAGCCAATGCGTTTGGTCCGCTCGGTGAGCTTGTCCGCCCAGTCGGCGGGCATCCCGCTCATGTCCATGTGTTCGGTGGCCACCTGGCTGCCCGGCGCGGACAGTGCGGTGATGTTGTCGAACAGTCGGTCCTGCGCTTCGGGCGGTAGGTACACCAACAGACCCTCGGCGCTCCACGCCGTCGGCACGCCGGCGTCGAAACCCGCGTCCCGCAGTGCCGAGGGCCAGTCGTCGCGCAGGTCGATCGCGACGGTGCGGCGCCAGGCGGTGGCCTCGGCTCCGAGATCGGCCAGCGTGCGGGTCTTGAACGCGATGACCTCCGGTTGGTCGATCTCGTAGACGACGGTGCCGGCGGGCCACGGCAACCGGTAGGCCCTGGTGTCCAGTCCGGAGGCCAGGATCACGGCCTGTCGAACGCCGGAAGCGGTTGCCGTGGTGAAGAAGTCGTCGAAGAAGCGGGTCCGCACGGCGATCTGTTCGTTCATCGCCTGCCGGTTCAACAGGGGATCGTCGTCTGCGGTGAGCTCACCGTCGACGATCTTCACGAAGGTGTCGATGCCGACCGCGCGGACCAGGGGTTCGGCCCACGGGTCGTCGAGCAGCGCGTCGGGGCCCTGCGATGCGGTGGCACGGGAGGCGGCGACCGCCGTGGCGGTGGCGCCGACGCTGGAAGCCAGATCCCAGCTGTCTCCCTCTTGCCTGAAGTGGGTGCGGGTCATGAGCGTCTCCTATCGACGTGTGGCGGTGACGGACAGTGAATTGCGCATCGGCGCAAGGAGTTGCGGGTCGTCGGGGAAGTCGCGACCATAGCGTTCGAACATCTCGGGCCTGGTGCTGGCTCGCACCTGCCAGCCGGCGGCGGTGAGGTAGTCGACGACGGGCGTGCGCTCGCCGGTGTAGAACAGGTCGGTGAGGTTGACCTGGAAGCCGTGGTCACCCCACGCGTTGCTGATGGCACCGGCTCGCTCCCTGATGCTGGCGCCGCTGTCGGGGTGGTACTCCGTGGCCAGCCTGCTGCCCGGCGCCGACAGTGCCGTGATCTCGTCGAAGAGTCGGTCCTGGCCTTCCGGTGGCAGATACGGAAGCAGCCCTTCGGCACTCCACGCGGTAGCGGCGGACGCATCGAAACCGCTGGCGCGCAATGCTTCTGACCAATCTTCCCGCAGGTCGACGGCGACGGGGCGGCGATCGCAGGTCGGAGTCGCGCCGATGGCCGCCATGGTGGCGGTCTTGGCCTCGATGACCGCGGGTTGGTCGAGTTCGTAGACGACCGTCCCCGCCGGCCACACAAGCCGGTATGCCCGCGAATCCAGCCCGGACGCCAGGATCACGGCCTGCCTCACCCCGGCAGCGGTCGCCTGAAGGAAGAACTCGTCGAAGAAGCGGGTCCGCACGGCCATGATCGCCGTCATCAGCGTGGCGGCCCCGCCGTCGTCGGCCTCGTCGGTGGAGATCTCTCCGTCGACTAGCTTGGTGAAGAACTCGATGCCGACCGCACGCACCAGGGGAGCGGCGTATGGATCTTCGATCAACGGGTTCGGCTCGCGAGACGCCAGTGCCCGTGCCGCAGCGACCATCGTGGCGGTCGCGCCCACGCTCGAGGCGAGGTCCCAGCTGTCGGAGTCCGAGCGGCTCACTCGCCTGCGCCCAGGGTGCCGCTGACGTATCGCATGTCGGCGAAGCCGGCCATGTCTTCGTCGTCGAACGGAGGCAGATCGTGTGCGGCGAACAACTCGCGCAGCGTGCTGCCGCTGGTGCGCCAGCCATGGGCGTCCAGGTACGCCGATGCCTCGTTGCGGTCGCCGAAGTAGACCAGCTGCGTCAGGTCCAGTTCGAATCCGTGCTCACGCCAATGCGCGGCGATGTCCTGCATGCGCTCGCGCATCCGACCCTCGGTGGCGGGCTCCTGGCTGGGGGAGCTCTCGGTGGCGAAGCGGCTCCCTGGTGCGCTCAACTCCGTGATCGTGTCCAGAAGTTTGTCCTGCGCGTCGGGCGGAAGGTACCCGAGCAGCCCCTCGGCACTCCACGCTGCCGGCTTGGCGGGATCGAACCCGGCCTGCTTGAGTGCGGCTGGCCAGTCGTCGCGCAGGTCGACCCCGACGGTGCGCCGGTACGCGGTGGGGGAGGCACCCAGTTCGGCCATGGTCCGACTCTTGAACTCGATGACCTCGGGCTGGTCGATTTCGTAGACCGTCGTGCCCGCAGGCCAGTCGAGCCGGTACGCGCGCGAGTCCAGTCCCGAGGCGAGGATGACCGCCTGCGTGATGCCCGCGTCGGCGGCCTCGAGGAAGAAGTCGTCGAAGAACATGGTCCGTACGGCCATGTTGTCCGTGAGCCTGTCCATGCCGACCGTCGCGTCGCCGCCGAGCTCGGCCGGTGCCAGTTCGCCCGCCGCCAAGCGGGTGAGAACGTCGACACCGACTGCGCGAACCAGGGGTTCGGCAAAGGGATCGTTGATGAGGGGGCGCTCGACCCTGCCGGCCATGGCGCGTGCCGCGGCCACCATCGTCGCGGTCGCTCCCACGCTGGAGGCGAGGTCCCAGGTGTCGCCCTCGGTGCGAGTCATCGATACTCCAAACGATTAGTTAGCTGATGTAACGAGCTGTTGGCGACTGTACGCTTCGAATCTGTAACGCCAATCGGGCCGCAGTCACGCCGATCGGATGAGGGTCCGACCGGCGGCAACTGTTACCCTCGTAGACTGTTCCAACGCGCGATTGCGCTGGCTGCAGGCATGCCTGCGCACCGGCGGACGGATCGCACAGGACTTACCCACAACGCGCTGGTCGGACCAGCCCCATCGGCACGCCGCGACACGAGTCCGGCTGCGCAGGAGGAAGAGTGCTTTCGGCTTTCATCTCGTCATTGCGGACGGCCGACCTCCGACGGAAGATTCTCTTCACCCTCGGCATCGTCATCCTCTACCGGGTCGGCGCCACGCTGCCGTCTCCTGGCGTCAACTACCCCAATGTGC
Source organism: Mycobacterium sp. (assembly GCA_025965555.1). Classification (GTDB taxonomy): domain Bacteria; phylum Actinomycetota; class Actinomycetes; order Mycobacteriales; family Mycobacteriaceae; genus Mycobacterium. Next base: position 14,188 of record JAOPWT010000258.1, on the reverse strand, counting down.
AGCAGTGCATCCAGCAGGTCAGCGGCGGAGACTCGGCGCAGATCTACTCGTTGATCAACCTGTTCTCCGGCGGCGCCCTGCTGCAGCTGTCGGTGTTCGCGGTGGGCGTAATGCCCTACATCACCGCCAGCATCATCGTGCAGCTGTTGACCGTGGTGATCCCACGGTTCGAGCAGCTGCGCAAGGAAGGCCAGTCCGGCCAGAACAAGATGACGCAGTACACGCGCTACCTGGCGGTTGCGCTGGCGCTTCTGCAGGGCACCTCGATCGTGGCCCTGGCCGCCAACGGCGGGCTACTGCAGGGCTGCACGCTCGACATCATCTCCAACTCCTCGATCTTCACCCTCGTCGTCATCGTGCTGGTGCTGACCGCAGGCGCATCGCTGGTGATGTGGATGGGCGAGCTCGTCACCGAGCGCGGCATCGGCAACGGCATGTCGCTGCTGATCTTCGCGGGCATCGCCGCCCGCATCCCGTCCGAGGGCAAGACCATCCTCGACAGCCGTGGTGGCATCACGTTCGCGCTGGTCTGCGTCGCCGCGCTGGCGATCATCGTCGGCGTCGTGTTCGTCGAGCAGGGCCAGCGCCGCATCCCGGTGCAGTACGCCAAGCGCATGGTCGGGCGACGGATGTACGGCGGCACCTCGACCTACCTGCCGCTGAAGGTCAACCAGGCCGGCGTCATCCCCGTCATCTTCGCGTCGTCCCTGATCTACATCCCGCACCTGATCACCCAGTTGATCCAGAGCGGCAGTTCCAACCCGGGTACCGGCTGGTGGGACAAGTTCGTCGCGAACTACCTGACCAATCCGTCCAGCCCGGTGTACATCGGGATCTACTTCGGCCTCATCGTGTTCTTCACGTACTTCTACGTGTCGATCACGTTCAACCCCGATGAGCGCGCCGACGAGATGAAGAAGTTCGGTGGCTTCATCCCCGGCATTCGTCCTGGCAAGCCAACTGCGGACTACCTGCGATACGTTCTGAGTCGAATCACCCTGCCTGGCTCGATTTACCTCGGCGTGATCGCCGTTCTACCGAACCTCTTCCTGGAGATCGGCAACACCGGCACCGTGCAGAACCTGCCCTTCGGTGGCACCGCGGTACTGATCATGATCGGCGTCGGTCTTGACACGGTGAAGCAGATCGAAAGCCAGCTCATGCAGCGCAACTACGAAGGGTTCCTCAAGTGAGAATGGTTCTGCTGGGGCCGCCGGGCGCGGGCAAGGGCACGCAGGCGGAAAAGCTGGTCGAGAAGCTGGGCATCCCGCAGATCAGCACCGGCGACCTGTTCCGGCACAACATCAGCACCGGAACCAAGCTGGGCCTTGAGGCCAAGAAGTACCTCGACGCAGGCGACCTGGTGCCTGCCACCCTGACCAATGCGCTCGTCGACGACCGGCTCAACGACGAGGACGTCGCCGACGGATTCATCCTCGACGGCTTCCCGCGGTCGGTGGAACAGGCTGAAGCGCTGCGCGACATGCTGGCCAAGCGCAATCTCAAGCTCGACGCCGTGCTGGAGTTCCGGGTCTCCGAGGACGAGCTCCTGAACCGGCTCAAGAGCCGCGGCCGTGCCGATGACACCGACGACGTCATCCTCAACCGCATGAAGGTCTACCGCGACGAGACCGCTCCGCTGCTGGACTACTACTCCGACGAGCTCAAGACGGTCGACGCCGTCGGATCGCTGGACGAGGTGTTCGCCCGCGCGCTGCGCGCACTCGGCAAGTAGTCCGATGATCGGACTTCCCGGCCTGCGCGGACGCAAGGTCGTCCCCCAGCGAAGTGCGGGTGAACTGGACGCCATGGCTGCGGCAGGCGCGCTCGTCGCCGCCGCGCTCCGTGCCGTGCGGCAAGCCGCCCAACCGGGAGTATCGACCCTCGAGCTCGACGCGATCGCCGAGTCGGTGATCCGCGATGGCCGCGGCATCCCGTCATTCCTCGGCTACCACGGGTTTCCCGCCAGCATCTGCTCGTCGGTCAACGACCGCGTCGTCCACGGCATCCCGGCCGCGGACGAGGTGTTGGCCGCGGGCGATCTGGTGTCCATCGACTGTGGCGCGATCCTCGACGACTGGCACGGCGACTCGGCGGTCACGTTCGGCGTCGGCCCACTCATCCCCGCCGACGAGGCGCTATCCGAGGCCACCCGCGCGGCCATGGAGGCGGGCATCGCCGCCATGGTGCCAGGCCACAGACTCACCGACGTCTCGCATGCCATCGAGGTCGAGACCCACGCCGCCGAGGCGCGCCACGACCGCAAGTACGGCATCGTCGCAGGCTATGGCGGGCACGGCATCGGCAGAAGCATGCACATGGATCCGTTCCTGCCCAACGAGGGTGCACCCGGCCGCGGGCCCCACCTGGTCGCGGGCTCCGTGCTGGCGATCGAACCGATGCTGACCCTTGGCACCACCAAGACCGTCGTGCTGGAGGACGAGTGGACCGTCGTCACCGCCGACGGCACCCGCGCCGCGCACTGGGAGCACACCGTCGCCGCGACCGATGACGGGCCGCGCGTCCTGACGCTGTAGTTTCACCCACTGGCCAGGCGCTATGCGAATACTCTTGTGAACCAGAGTGCCGTCCGCATCGTGTAACTGGCGGAGGTTGCAAATGGACGATCCGGAGGCCGCGATGATGCGGGTGCTCTACGACGAGCACGCCGCCGCACTGTGGCGCTACGCCCTGCGTCTGACCGGTGACCAGGCGCGGGCCGAAGACGTCGTCCAGGAGACGCTGCTGCGGGCCTGGCGCCATCCCGAGGTCACCGATGACGCCGAACGGTCGGCGCGGGCGTGGCTGTTCACCGTCGCTCGCAACCTGATCATCGACGAGCGGCGCAGCGCGAGGTTCCGCAACGAGTCCGGCACCGCCGACGTCGAGGCGATCGCCGACCGGGCCGGACCCGACGAGGTCGACAACGCGTTGGACAAGCTGCTGCTCAGCACCGCGCTGAGCCAACTATCCGAGGATCACCGCGCGGTGATCCTCCGCGCGTACTACGAAGGGTGGAGCGTCGCGCAGACCGCGGCGGATCTGCAGATCGCCGAAGGCACGGTCAAGTCCCGGCTGCACTACGCGGTGCGGGCGCTGCGCCTCAACTTGCAGGAGATGGGGGTGACGCGATGACGAACTCCGGTGGACTCCACGGCCTTGAGGCGGTGGACGGCGACCGCTACGCGACCTGGGACGCGGCATACGTGCTCGGGTCGTTGTCGAGCATCGAGCGCCGTGAATTCGAAGCGCACCTGGAGGCGTGCGACCGGTGCCGCGCCGCCGTCGCCGACCTCAGTGGCATGCCCGCGCTGCTCGGCCTCCTCAGTGCCGATGACGTGCGGGGTCTGGAGCATGAACAACCGGAGCCGCCGCCGTTGCGCTCCGAGGTGCTGAAGTCGGTTCTCGACAAGGTGCGGTGGCGCAGGCGCCGATCGCGGTGGCTGACGTCGGCCGCGGTCGGCGTCGCGGCGGCGCTTCTCGCCGTCGGGCTGGTGATCGCGATCCGGCCCGAGCTGATGGGACTGCGCAGCGGCGACACGACGCAATCCGTCGCGCAATTGGAGATGAACAAGCTCGCGACGACGCCGTTCAGCGCCACGGTGGCCCTCAGCAGCTTCACCTGGGGCACCCGTGTCGACATGGCGTGCACCTACGGCCAGTGGTCGGGCGGAGGTGGTGAACCGCCGAGCAATCTCGGCATGGTGATCGTCGGCCGCGACGGCAGCCGGACGCAGGTGGCGACGTGGCTCGGCCTCTCCGGTGCCACCGCACTGCCGAGCGGCAACACCCCGATGCCGAAGGACCAAATCGCTTCCGTGCAACTGGTTTCCGTCGGCTCCGGTCAAGTCCTGCTCGAGCGCCAGATGTGAGCCGACGCTGCGGGACGGTCGCGACCGGTCGACATTGGCCACCCTGACGCAGAAGTGACGGTCTTTGCGGTATGAAGGGGCGTGTCCTCGCAGCCCCCCGAGCGCGACCCGATCGCGTTGGCCCGCACCAACTGGGAGCGTGCCGGTTGGGGTGAGGTGGCCGACGGCATGGTTGCCGTCACGTCGGTGATGCGAGCCCACCAGATCCTTCTCGCCCGCGTCGAGACGGCGCTGCGGCCCTACGACCTCAGCTTCTCGCGCTATGAACTCCTGAGGCTGCTCGCGTTCAGCAGTAGCGGTGCGCTGCCCATCACCAAGGCGTCGGACCGGTTGCAGGTGCACGTCACCAGCGTCACCCACGCGATTCGTCGACTGGAGAGCGACGGGTTGGTGAAGCGGACGCCGCACCCCACCGACGGGCGCACGACGCTGGTGCGGCTGACCGACCTCGGCCGCGCGACCGTCGAGGAAGCGACGGTGACGCTCAACGACGAGGTGTTCGCCGACATCGGCATCTCCGCCACCGAGTCGACGGCCCTGGCGAGGGCGATCGAGACGCTGCGCCGCCAGGCAGGCGACTTCTAGGGTCAGGGCACCCGAATCTCGTTCCCCGGCTCTCGGACTCCGGGCGGCGACGGTAGCGGAATGGTCGCGGTGACCGCCGTGCCGGAGCCCGGTCGCGACCGGATGTTGAGCCTGCCGCCGACGATCTCGGCGCGCTCGGCCATCGACAGCAGGCCGTAGCCGCCCATTTCGTCCGCTCCGAGCGGATGTTCGAATGTGTCGAATCCGATTCCGTTGTCCACGATTTCGAGCCGTGCCGCGTCGTCGGCCACGGAGAACGTCAGGCTCGCGTTGGTGGCACAAGCGTGCTTGACCACGTTCTGCAGACACTCCTGGGCGATGCGGTACAACGCGATCTCGATGTGGTCGGGAAGTCGGGCGTCGGCGAGGTCCACGTCGATGTCCACCTGCGGGATGGATCTGGCCAGGCTGGCCAGCCCGCCCGCCAGCCCGAGGTCGTCGAGCACCGGCGGGCGCAGTCCACCGATCGCCGCACGGGCTTCCTGCAGGGTGAGGTCGACCAACTCGCGGGCCATGCCCAACTGCTCGGCGGCCGCGGCCGCATCCTGACCGACCGCCCTGGTCGCCGCGTCCAATCGATAGGAAAGCGTCACCAGCCGTTGCGAGATGCCGTCGTGGATGTCACCGGCCAGCCGACGCCGCTCGATCTCCTGCGCCTCGATGACCTGCTCGACGAAGTTCTCGTGCGCACGTTCGCGGGACACCAGCTGCCGGTGCAGCCGGGCCTGGTGCATGGCACCCGCGATGAGGCGACCGATGACGAGCAGCAGCTCGACGTCGCGGTCGGTGAACTCGCGGCGCTCGACGGTGTGCACGTTGAGCACGCCGACAAGCCCGCCGGGGTCGGTCTCCATCGGCACCGACACCATCGAGGTGAAGTCGGAACCGCGAAGTGACTCGAACGGCTTGTAGCGGGGGTCGTTCTCCTTGTCGTGGATGATGACGACCGGTTGGCGAACCCGCGCCACCCAGCCCGACACACCCTGCCCCAGCGGCAGCCGGATCTTGCCGACCTCGGCGTCGAAGGGCGGCGTCGCCCCGGTCAGCGTGAGCGAGCGTTCGGCGTCGTCGAGCACGTGGACGAAGCAGACGTCGGTGCCCGTGGCCGCGGTGATCATGCGTGCGGCGGCCTCGGCCAGCGGCTCGACGCCAGGTCCGCTGGAGGCCGCCTGGATCAGCTCACGCAGAAGTGCCAGCTCACGATCGGCGTCGACCAGGTCGCGGACGGCGTTTCCCTTTCGCCGGGTCACTGGTAGATCCCTTCGCGCAGCGCCGTCGCGACCGCGCCGGTGCGATCGGCCACGCCGAGCTTGCGGTAGATGGCCCGCAGATGGGTCTTCACGGTCTCGTCGCCGATCACCAGCTTGGTCGCGATGCCGCGATTGGACAGGCCGTTGACGACGTAGGACAGGATCTCGCTCTCGCGCTGGGTGAGGCCCTGTCTGGCGCCTGGCCAGAACTCGTCGCGCTGCAATCTGGCCGCGGTGTCCACGGCCCGCGCGGCCATGCCAGGGTCGATCGCGGTGGCTCCGCCGTGGGCGAACTCGAGCTGGCGGACCAGTTCGTCGCTGCTGATGCTCTTCAACAGATAGCCCGCCGCGCCGACCCGCAGAGCCTGGAAGAGGTACTGCTCGTCGTCGTAGACCGAGAGCATGACGACCTTGCGGTGGGGGTCACGGTCGCGGAGTGCGGCGCACAGGTCCAGGCCGCTCGAGCCCTGCATGCGCACGTCGCACAGCACGATGTCCGGGTCGAGGTCGGCGACCACGCTCATCGCCCGCTCCGCACCCACGGCCTGGCCGACGACCTCGACGCGCTCGCCGAACGCCGTCAGCATGGCCTTGAGTCCTTCGATGACCATCTCGTGGTCGTCCACCAGCACTAGCCGGACCGGTGGGCTGGAGGTGGCCGCCATGGCACGAGCATAGGACCGGCGTTCCGGCTGATAGCCAACTTGGCCTGTTCAATCCCCCGGATGGGGGAGGCGCCGCCTGTGTGACGTGGGCCACCCTTGTGTCCATGGTGGAGATTGCGGCGGGAACGTGGCGGGCAGGCCGGTTCTGGTGGGACTCGTCCCGCCCCAGCGAGGTCGGTCCTCAACCGCTGAGAGCGGTGGTCTTCGACCTCGACGCGCTCACCGACGTCGAATGCGGCGGCCATCGGCTCGCGTTCAACGCGGCCTTCGCCGCGCACGGACTGAACCTGAACTGGTCCGTTCCGCGGTACCGCAAGCTGCTGGCGCTGCGCGACGAGCACCAGCGCGTCGCGGCCGAGCTACGGGCGCGCGGGGTCTGTACCGAGTGCGACGTCCTGCTCAAGGTCCTCGTCGACGAGATCTGCACGACCAAGGCGATGATGGTCGACGAGATGATGCTCGACGCCGATCTGGATCCGCGGGCCGGTCTGGTGGACCTGATCACCGACGGCTTCACCGCCGGGATGGCCGTCGGCGTCGTGAGCGCCGGTCGCCGCCAGTGGGTCGAACCGCTGGTGCGTCAGCTGATCGGCGACGGGTTGGTGCAGACGATCGTCACCGCCGACGACGTCAGCAAGCCCCTCCCGAGCGGCGATGCCTACCGCATGGCGCTGGCCGAACTCGGCGCCCCCGCCCACGATTCGCTGGTGTTCACCGGCTCGCCGACGAGCTTGCGTGCCGCGCTCGGCGTCGGCCTGGCCGGGATACTCGTCGACCCCGACACACTCGGGGCGCGCGCCAACTACGAAGGTCTGCGCATCGCGGATTGTCAACGGCTGCACACTCAACTGTGGTCGAGCGGAAACCGCTCAGCTGCCGCGTAGCAACTCGATGACGGCGCTGAAGTCCTTGGCGGCGTGCTCGGTGGCGAACTTCGCGTAGATCTCCGCGGCGTGGGTGCCCAGCGGCGCGGCCGAACCCGTCGAGCTGACCGCGGCCATCGCCAGCCCAAGGTCCTTGTTCATCAAGGCGGTCGCGAAGCCAGGCTTGAAGTCGTTGTTGGCAGGCGAGGTCGGAACCGGGCCAGGCACCGGACAATTCGTGTGCACGGCCCAGCAGTTGCCCGTCGCCCCGGTGATCACGTCGAACAGCGACTGCGCCGACAGACCGAGTTTCTCGGCGAGGACGAACGCCTCGCCGACCGCGATCTGCTGCACGGCGAGCACCATGTTGTTGCACACCTTGGCGGCCTGGCCGGCGCCGGAGTCGCCGCAGTGAATGATCTTGCCGGCCATGGGTTCCAGGACGGTGCGGCCACGCTCGACCGCATCGGCGGCGCCGCCGACCATGAACGCGAGCGTGCCTGCGACCGCTCCCTTGACGCCGCCGGACACCGGTGCGTCGAGTTGCGCGAAGCCGCGCTCGGCGGCCTGCGCGTTGACGCTGCGCGCATCGTCGACGGAGATGGTAGAGCTGTCGATGAAGAGCGCACCGTCGGCCGCGGCGGGCAGCACTTCTGCGTAGCAGCTCCGCACCAGCTCGCCGTTGGGCAGCATGGTGATCACGACGTCGGCGCCCCCGGCCGCCTCGGCGCCGGTGTCGAAGACGTTGACGCCGTTGGCCTGCGCGCTCGCCTTGGCTGCCGCAACCGGATCGAAGCCCCGCACCGTGTGCCCTGCCGTCACCAGGTTGGCCGCCATCGGGCCGCCCATGTTGCCCAGTCCCAAGAACGCGATCGTCGCCATCTGTGCCTTCTCCCGTCTACGACGCCCGGCCCCTGGCGGCCTGAGCCCGCCCGATGACCACGCGCATGATTTCGTTGGTTCCCTCGAGAATGCGGTGCACGCGCAGATCGCGGACGATCTTCTCCAGTCCGTACTCGCGCAGGTAGCCATAGCCGCCGTGAAGCTGCAGGGCCTGGTCGGCCACGTCGTAGCACGTGTCGGTGACGTAGCGCTTGGCCATCGCGCACAGCTCGACCTTGTCCGGGTGGTTGTCGTCGAGCGCAGTAGCCGCCCGCCACAACAGGTTTCGCGATGTCTCCAGTGCCGTGGCCATGTCGGCGATGGTGAACCGGATGGTCGGCTCGTCGAGCAGGCGCATCCCGAACGCCTCGCGGTCGGCGAGGTACGCCACCGACTTGTCGTAGGCGGCCTGCGCTCCGCCCAGTGAACAGGCCGCGATGTTGACGCGCCCGCCATTGAGCCCGTTCATCGCGATGCCGAACCCGGTCCCCTCGCCATCCGCGCCGCCGAGCATCGCGTCGAGTGGCACCCTGGCGCCCTCGAAGACCACCTGCGCGGTGGGTTGGGCGTTCCAGCCCATCTTGTACTCGTCGGCGCCGAAACTGACTCCAGGCGTGTCCTTCTCCACGACGAACGCCGAGATCCCGCGTGGTCCGTCGCCGCCGGTGCGTGCCATCACCACGTACACGTCCGAGACGCCTGCCCCGGAGATGAACTGCTTGACTCCGTCGAGCACGTAGTGCTCACCGTCTCGAACGGCCTTGGTACGCAACGCACCTGCGTCGGAGCCGGCACCCGGCTCCGTGAGGCAGTAGCTGGCGATCAGCTCCATCGAGGCCAGTCGCGGCACCAGCTTCTTGCGCTGCTCGTCGGTGCCGTAGGTGTCGACCATCCAGGTGCACATGTTGTGGATCGACAGGAATGCAGCCGTCGTCGGGTCGGCGGCCGCCAGTTGCTCGAAGATGCGCACCCCGTCCAGACGGCGCAGGCCGCTGCCGCCGGCGTCCTCCTGGCAGTAGATCGCCGCCATGCCCAACTCGGCGGCCGCGCGCAGCACGTCGGTGGGAAAGTGCTTGGCGGCGTCCCACTCCAACGCGTAGGGCGCGATGCGCTTCTCGGCGAACTCGGCCGCCGTCTCGGCGATTCCGCGTTCGTCGTCGTCGAGCCCAAAGTAATCCATGTGGGAACTCCCCGCCCTTACTTCATGGTCGGGATGGAGAACTCGGCACCATCCTTGATGCCAGACGGCCAACGCTGGGTGACCGTCTTGACCTTGGTGTAGAAGGTGATGGAGGCAGGCCCGTGCTGATTGAGGTCGCCGAAACCGGACCGCTTCCAGCCGCCAAAGGTGTGATACGCCACCGGAACTGGGATCGGCACGTTGACGCCGACCATGCCGACCTGCACGCGCGCCACGAAGTCGCGGGCGGTGTCGCCGTCACGCGTGAAGATCGCCACGCCGTTGCCGTATTCGTGCTCCGAGGGCAGCGCCAGTGCTTCTTCGTAGGTGTCGGCCCTGACGATGCACAGCACCGGGCCGAAGATCTCGTCGGTGTAGATCGACATGTCTGGGGTGACGTGGTCGAACAGGGTGGGCCCGATGAAGTAGCCGCCCTCGAGGCTGGCGTCACCGAAGGTGAGATCGTCGCTGGTGCGCTCGCGGCCATCGACGACGGCCTCGGCGCCCGCTTCGATGCCCTGACCGATGTAGTCCTTGACCCGCGCCAGCGCCGCCGAGGTGACCAGTGGGCCGTAGTCGGCCTTGGGGTCGAGGCTGTGGCCGACGCGCAACTGGTTGACGCGCTCGACCAGCCTGGTGCGCAACCTATTCGCCGTCTCCTCGCCGACCGGGACCGCGACGCTGATCGCCATGCAGCGCTCGCCCGCGCTGCCGTAGCCTGCGCCGATGAGGGCATCGACGGCTTGGTCGAGATCGGCGTCGGGCATCACGATCATGTGGTTCTTGGCGCCGCCGAAGCACTGGGCGCGCTTCCCGTTGGCCGCTGCCGTCGAGTAGATGTACTGCGCGATGTCGGAGCTGCCGACGAAGCCGACGGCCTGGATGTCGGGATTGTTCAGGATGGCGTCGACGGCCTCCTTGTCGCCGTGCACCACCTGGAAGACGCCCTTGGGCAGGCCCGCCTCCAGAAACAGCTCGGCTAGTCGGACCGGGACCGAAGGATCACGCTCGCTGGGCTTGAGTACGAAGGCGTTGCCGCACGCCAGCGCGGGGCCTGCCTTCCACAGCGGGATCATGGCGGGGAAGTTGAACGGGGTGATGCCCGCGACGACGCCGAGCGGTTGACGCAGGGAGTAGACGTCGATGCCGCCGCCGGCGCCCTCGGTGTACTCGCCCTTCAGCAGGTGGGGGATGCCGATCGCGAACTCGATGACCTCGACACCGCGCTGAATGTCGCCGAGTGAATCGGCGACGGTCTTACCGTGCTCCAGCGAGAGCAGCTCGGCGAGTTCGTTGGCGTTCTTGTTCACCAGCTCGACGAACTTCATCATCACGCGGGCCCGGCGCTGCGGGTTCCAGGCGGCCCATTCCCGTTGGGCCTCGACGGCGACGGCGACGGCGGCGTCCACCTCGGCCGTGGAGGCCATGGGGACCTGAGCTTGAACCTCACCCGTGCTGGGGTTCAGAACGTCGGCGGTGCGCCCGGACTGGCCGGCCACCCGCTGGCCATCGATGAAATGCGAGATCTGTGTGGTCATGGCGACTGTCCTTCGGCAAGAATCACGATTACTAGGACATCCTAGTAAATGTCGAACGGACTGCGCAAGGGGTGCGTGCAGAGGGGCGGGCTGTGAACGTGCTGGGAGTCAGTTCATCTCCGTGCCGACCACCTCGAGCTCTGCAACGCTCGGGAGGCCAGTCGGGTTGTAACCCGTACCCCTATTCCTTGTCGTACGGCCACCTCGGACCAGGACAGGCGACACGTGACGGCACGACGCGATCCCGCGCATCCGCGCCCCCTTCGGGTGGTGTCGGATGGTCGCTACCCGGACTGGGAAGCGGTCTACGAGGACAACGCGACCTGGGTGTATCGCACCATCTATGCCAGGGTCGGCAATCGGGCCGATGCCGAGGACCTGACCGCCGAGGTGTTCCTCGCGGCGCTGAGGCCATTGCGCCTGACGGCGAGTGTGGCCGAGGTGCGGGCTTATCTGCGCAACACGGCGCGGACGGTGCTCGCGGCACACTGGCGGCAGACCATGGGCCGCGAGATCACCGAGATCGAGGACATCGCCGCGCCGCCCGAGAGTGAGCAGGCGATCAGCACGGCCCCCGAGCGCGTCGCCACGGTGATGGACACGCTGCCGCACAACTACCGCCGCATACTGGAATTGCGCTTCCTGCAGAACCGGTCGATCAAGGACTCGGCTGCGGAGATGGGCGTCAGCGTCGCCAACGCCAAGGTGTTGCAACACCGGGCACTCAGACTGGCGGCACAGGTCAACGAGAAGGGCGGCTCATGAACGCGCGCCGGTTCAGTAGGTCCGTGGACGGGTACCTCGACGACCTGCTGCGCGGCAGGCGACCCAAGGGCTTCACCCCCGACGACTTCGAGGCCGCGCAGATGCGCACGGCCATCGAGTTGAACGCCATCAGGGAGGGTGCCGACGAGCCCCGTCCGGACTTCCTCGACGACCTGCACCGACGGCTCGCCGAGCAGCTCGACGACGAGCCACCGGCCAAGCAGGCCTCACCGAACTGGTTGTCCGCCAACCGTCGTCAGGTCATCGTGGGTACCTCGGCCGCCGCGACGGCGGCGGTGGCCGCGGTATCGGTCGACCGGTTGCTCGGGGCAGGCAAGGGCAACGACGCCGACGTGGCGCAGGACCTCGTTCCGACCGAAGGGGCGTGGCAGCGGGTCGCCGCGAGCGCCGACGTGCCAGAGGGTGCGATGCACCAGTTCGACCTCGGCTCCGTGGTCGGCTTCGTCCGCCGGAGCGGCGGTCAGGCCGAGGGCGTCTCGGGCATCTGCACCCATCAGGGTTGCAAGCTGTGGTTCGACGCCGCCGACGACCGGCTGCGCTGCCCGTGCCACTCGACGTCGTTCTCCGCCGACGGCCGGGTGCTCACCCATCAGCTGCCCATCTCGCCCAAGCCCCTGCCCAAGCTGGAGGTTCGCGAGATGAACGGCGCCATCGAGGTGTTCGCACCCACCAGCCAGACTCAGCAGACCTGACCCGTGTAACCCGCCTCCATATCTGTTGACGAGAGATCCGCAGCCGCGGATTCGTCAATCGACAACGGAGGTACCCGTCGTGTCCCGACGAACTCAGCGCATCGTCGTCGCGCTGTCCACCGCCGCAGTGGGGTCGTTTCTGCTGGCCGCCTGCGTGGCAGCCAATACCCCTGGGGCCCAACCCAACCCGATCTTCAGCACGGACGTCTCCGCGACGCCTGGGATGGCGGGAGCGGGCAACATGCCAGGGATGAGTGCGATGCCGGGGATGAGCATGTCACCATCGCAGACCGGAGGTGGTCCGCCGGCCGCGCCGGTGGGCCCCGACGCGGTCAACATCGATGGATTCGCCTTTGCCCCTGGCACCCTCACCGTCAAGGCCGGCAGCACCGTCACCTGGACCAACAAGGACGAAGACCCGCACACCGTGGTGGCAGGCGGCGGCGCGTTCCGCTCGCAGGCACTGGGCTCGGGCGGCATCTACTCGTTCACCTTCCCCGCCGCAGGCACGTTCGATTACATCTGCTCGATCCACCCGTTCATGCACGGCACCGTGGTGGTGACGCCATGACCGAGGACCGCGACCCAATGACGATGAGCCGGCGTCAGCTCATCCGGCACAGCGCCTGGTTCGGCGCCGCCGTCGGGTTGGCCGTCGTCGGCGGTGAAGTGATCTCGCACGTCGCGGGATCTGCGACTGCCACGCTGACCAGGCCCACCCTGCGCTTCGCCCAGGTAAGCGACAGTCACATCGGCTTCACCGGCCCCGCCAACGCCGACGTGACCGGCTCCTTCACCCGCGCCGTCGACCAGATCAACGGCCTCGGCTACACACCGGATTTCGTGATCCACACCGGCGATCTCACCCATCTCGCCACCCCCGGCCAGTTCGACCAGGTGAAGCAGATGCTGTCGGGACTGGAGACCCCGCACGTGTTCACCGTGCCAGGCGAGCACGACTCGGTCGACGACGCGGGCCAGAAGTACCGCAAGGTGTTCGGCGCGGGCACCCGCGGTGACGGCTGGTACAGCTTCGACATCGCGGGAGTACACGTCATCGCCTTGGTGAACACGCTCAACATGACCAAGCTGGGGCACCTCGGCCAGGATCAACTCGACTTCGTCAAGAACGACGTCGCGCCGCTGTCGAGCGACACTCCGATCATCGTGTTCAGCCACATCCCGCTGTTCGCGATGTACCCCGATTGGGGCTGGGGCACCGATGACTCCGTGCAGGCACTGTCCTATCTGCGCCGATTCGCGTCGGTCACGTGTCTCAACGGCCATGTGCATCAGGTGTTCTCGAAGACGGAGGGCAACGTGACGTTCTTCAGCGCCACCACCACCGCGTACCCGTTACCGCATCCCGGTGACGGGCCGGCGCCCAAACCGTTGACCCTGCCCGCAGGCAAGCTGCACGATGCACTCGGAATCAGGGAGGTCACCTACACGAAGGGACAACAGGCGCTCGCGCTCAAGGAGAGGACCCTGCCGTGAGAGCGATGGTGCTTCGGATGGTGATCGCCGCGAGCCTTGCGGTCAGCGGCGTCAGCCACGCCACCCTCTATGCCCACGGTTACAGCCAGATCCCCACGATCGGAACGGCATTCCTGTTCCAGGCGAGCGTGTTCTTCGCGGTGGCCGTCCTGGTGCTGGTCGGTGGGCCGGACTGGCTGGTGTGGGCCGCGGGCGCCCTGGCTGCCGGGGCGCTCGGTGCCTTCGCCCTGTCGCGAACCATCGGCATCGCCGGGTTCGTCGAACGGGGCTGGGAGCCCGCCCCGCATGCCTTACTCAGCGTGGTGTCGGAGATTGTGACCTTATTCGCCTGTGGCGCTTGGTGGTTCAGTCGCCGGCGGGTGACTGCTCGAGTCCACT
>JAOPWT010000340.1 GCA_025965555.1 Mycobacterium sp. | reverse complement strand
GCTTGACATCCCTGCCGAGAGACCGAGCCGCTGCTGGTAGAGACCCTGTACCCGGGTCAGCTCGCCCTGCAAACGCGCGAACGATTCCGCCGGGTCGGCCTGCAGCGGCGGGATGGCCATCAGACCGACGAAGTCGATTCCGTCGGTCCTGTCGGCCAACCCGCACAGCTCGTCCACGAGGTCCGGCCGACTCACGTCGACACCGCCGCGTGCCGGATCGCCGTCGAGACTCAGTTGGAGGTAAACGCGTAGCGGCGCGGTACGTCTGCCCTCGGCCAGCGCTTCGGCGGCCGCGCGTCCCAGCGCCGCGACCAGAGCGCTGCTGTCCACCGAATGTGCGGCGTAGGCCCACCCCGCCACGGCACGTGCCTTCTTACGCTGAATGCTGCCGATCATGTGCCAGCGAATTTCCACCTCCGAATTTGCGGCAGCCAAATCGACGACTTTATGGGACGCCTCCTGCTCGCGCGATTCGCCAAATGCGCGGCAGCCGAGTTGCACTAATTCGGCGATATCGGAAATCGGAAAGAATTTCGTAACGGGGAGTAATTCGATTTCTTCGGCATCGCGACCCGCCGCTGCCGCGGCCTTCTCCACCCGCGCCCGCAGCGCGGCCAGGGATGCGGCGAGTTCGGCGGCGCGCGCGGTGGTCATTCCATCCACACCAGGGAGGCCAGCCGCCCAGTGGGGGCGGCGCGACGATGACTGAACAGGTTGGGGTCATCGACCGTACAGCGCGGATCGACGTCGATCGCCGTGATGCCCAATTCGGTTAACTGCCTGACGATTCCGGATCTCAGATCGAGTCCCGCGGTGCCCCGCGCGGTCGTCGTCCGACTGCCGGGCACCGCCGCCTCGACCTCGTCGGCCATCGCGTCGGGCACCTCGTAGTTGCGGCCGCTCACGGCGGGGCCGAGAAGAACGGAGACGTCCTCGACGTGCGCACCCTCGGCCACCATGACCTCGACGGCTCTGGTCACGACGCCCTTCTGCGCGCCCACCCGGCCCGCGTGCACGGCGGCGACGACACCCGCGCGCGCGTCAGACATCAATACCGGGACGCAATCGGCGGTCACCACCGCCAATGCCAACCTCGGATTTGCCGTCACCAATCCATCGGCATTGTCGATGGCACCCTCGACCGGGCCGTCCACCGCGACGACGCGGTCACCGTGGACCTGGTTCATCCAGACTATTCCGTCCTCACCCAACCCGATCGCCTTCGCGAGGCGCGCGCGGTTGGCGGCCACCGCGGCCGGGTCGTCCCCGACGTGATCGCCCAAGTTGAACGTGTCGAACGGTGGTGCCGAGGCGCCACCGGCGCGGGTGGTGGTCACACGTCGAATGCGAAAGCTCACGGTGCCAGTATTCCGGCCCTCGGCAGGCTCTCCGATCAGTGACGCATGAAGGGTGGCACGTCGACGTCGTCGTCATCGTCACCACCGCCACCGCCACCGATGCTGACCGTGGCACCGTTGGTGTGCAACGGAACGCTCGCCGGATCCGGATCGAACGCGGACGGCGCCCTCAACCTGCCCGCACTGCTCGACGCGACGGCCGGACCGACGCCGACGACGGGCTTGCGACTCGGACCAGCGGCATCGAAGCCCGCGGCGATCACCGTGACGCGCACTTCGTCGCCGAGCGAGTCGTCGATCACGGTTCCGAAGATGATGTTGGCCTCGGGGTGCGCGGCGTCCTGGACCAGCGAGGCCGCTTCGTTGATCTCGAAGAGGCCGAGATCGCTGCCACCGGCGACGGACAACAGCACACCCTGGGCACCTTCCATCGACGCCTCGAGTAGCGGTGAATTGATCGCTGTCTCCGCCGCTTTCAGTGCGCGTCCGTCGCCGCGGGCCGAGCCGATTCCCATCAGGGCCGTGCCCGCACCCGACATCACGCCCTTGACGTCGGCGAAGTCGACGTTGATCAGGCCGGGCGTCGTGATCAGGTCGGTGATGCCCTGGACACCGTTCAGCAGGACCTCGTCGGCGCTGCGGAACGCGTCCATCAGCGAGACCGCGGCGTCGCCCATCTGGAGGAGCCGGTCGTTCGGGATCACGATGAGGGTGTCGCAGCTCTCGCGCAGTGCGGCGATGCCCGACTCAGCCTGATTGGAACGGCGCTTGCCCTCGAATGAGAACGGGCGCGTCACGACGCCGACCGTCAGTGCGCCGAGCTTGCGGGCGATCGTCGCGACGACGGGTGCGCCACCCGTGCCGGTGCCGCCGCCCTCACCGGCGGTGACGAACACCATGTCGGCGCCGCGGAGCAGCTCCTCGATGTCGTCCTTGGCATCGTCGGCCGCCTTGCGTCCGACTTCGGGGTCGGCGCCGGCGCCGAGGCCACGGGTGGAGTCACGTCCGACGTCGAGCTTGACGTCGGCGTCGCTCATCAACAACGCCTGCGCGTCGGTGTTGATGGCAATGAACTCGACGCCCTTGAGGCCTTGCTCGATCATTCGGTTGACGGCGTTGACGCCGCCGCCACCGATGCCGACCACCTTTATGACTGCGAGATAGTTGTGCGGGGGTGTCATCGGTAGTGTTCCTCCTGTGCAAACTCTCAACCTCAACCATAGGCTTAGAGTTATGTCAAGTAGTTTCGCGCAAACAGAACGGTAGGGCGAGCACCCGAGGTATCCGTGCAGGCGCGCCGAACGTTCTTGCGTGATTTTCGCGCCACGGTTTGGCAGCGGCCTACTTCACCGTCGGCAGATCCGGGCTGGAGACGTCGTAGGTGGTGCCGGGCTGGGTCAGCAGCGCTCCCAGCTTCAGCGCCTTCTCGTCGGTGCGATCCGTGGTCCCCCAGATCACCTGCCGGCCGTCGATCAGCGTCAGGGTGATCGCCGCGACGGACGGCGCCGCGATGCGACTCACCTGACCGGCCACCTCCGGACGAAGAGCAGTGAGCACCTGAAGCGCAGCCAGAGTCGGTAGATCGGTGGGCCCAGGCGTGTCGGCATCTAGGTACGGCAGCCCTGGCGGCGGCGGCGCCGTGGCGAAGTCGACGCCATCGCGATCGAACAGGTGCGAACCGTCGGGATAGTCCTTGACCACCAACGGCACCCGCTCGACGATGGTGATCCTCATCGTCGACGGGTATTCGCGTTGGACCCTGGCGCTGGCCACTCGCCTAATGGTCGCCACGCGTTCGGCGACCGCATCGGTGTCGATCTGCAGCAGTGGCGTGTCCGCCGGGACCGCGGCCGCCTGCAGGACCTCGTCCTGCGTGAGCGTGTTCAGACCCGTGATCGCCACGATGCGCGCGGACATGATGGGCGTGAAGTACAGCAGCAGCCCGGCACCGACGAGGACCACACTGACCAGAGCCGACCACATCAGTGCCTTGAGGCCCCTGATCAGTCCGCGCGCGGGAGGTTTCGGCTCATCGGCCGGACCACCCGTGAGCCGCCGCTTGGCCTCGCGCCTGGCGTTCTCGATCGCCGTTGCTCGCTCCTGCGCGGCGCGGCGCTCCTCGCGCTCGCGCCTGGCTCGTCGCCGCGGCCCCTCGAAGTCGTCGGCCACGGCTTCGTCGGGCGCCTGCTCAGTGCGGACCTCCTCAGTGAGGATCGCGTCGTCGGTGACGGCGTCTTCGTCGACGGGCTGACCGGACCCGTCGCCGGTGTCGGCCGGCTTGTCGATCGGCCCGGTCACGTCGGTTGCGCCCCCGGAGCATCGCGACCGGCGCGCGACTGCACTGCAGCCAGGATCTCCCTGCCCAGAAGCGTCACGTCGCCGGCGCCCATCGTCACGACGACGTCACCGGGTCGGGCCGTACCCGCCACCAGATCGGCGAGGGCGGAGAAGTCGGGGACGTAACGCGTTGGGACACTGACGTGTTCGGCGACGCTGGCACCGCTGATGCCCGCGATCGGCTGTTCACGTGCGGCGTATACGTCGAGCACGAACACCTCGTCGGCCAGGCTCAGCGCCTGCCCGAACTCACGGGCGAAGGTCTGGGTGCGCGAGTACAGGTGCGGTTGGAACACCACGATTGAGCGGCCATGACCGGCGACGGCCCGAAGCGCCTCGAGCGTTGCGTGCACCTCGGTCGGGTGGTGCGCGTAGTCGTCGAAGACACGCACGCCTGCCGCCGTCCCCACCGACTCGAACCGGCGCCGGACACCTTCGAACGCCGCGAGACCGTCCAGCACGGTCACCACGTCCGCGCCCGCCTGCACGGCGGCCAGGAGCGCCGCGAGCGCGTTCAGCGCCATGTGCCTGCCGGGCACCGCCAACCGCATTCCCCTTGGCTGGGATTCACCATGGAGTTGCACGGTCGAGACGCTTCCGGTGCCCTGCTGCTCCCAATTGACCAGGGCGCCAGCGAGATTCGAGCCGTCGGCGCCATCGACGCTGCCGTAGCGCAGCACGCGGACCCCGTTGGCCGTCGCACGCTGCGCAAGTGCCGCGGCGCCGGGATCGTCGGCGCAGACGACGAGCGCGCCGCCTGGTCGCAGCCGCGCGACGAACTCGTCGAAGACCGCGCCGTAGGCCTCGGCGCTGCCGAAGAAGTCGAGGTGATCGGCCTCGATGTTGGTGACCACCGCGACGTCGGGGGTGTATTCGAGCAACGAACCATCGCTCTCGTCGGCCTCGGCGACGAAGCAGTCGCCGCTGCCGTGATGCGCATTGGTCCCCGCTTCGCCGAGGTCGCCGCCGACCGCGAAGGACGGATCGAATCCGCTGCGCTGCAACGCGACGATGATCATCGACGTCGTCGTGGTCTTGCCATGCGTGCCCGTCACCATCACCGTGGTGTAGCCGTCCATCAGCTTGGCGAGGACCGCGGGCCGGAGGATGACGGGAATCCCACGGCGCTGAGCTTCGACCAACTCCGGATTGTCCTTCGGAATGGCGGCGTGCGTGCTCACGACGACGGTCGGGCCACCGGGCAGCATGTCGAGCGAGGACGCGTCGTGTCCGATCCGGACCTGGGCGCCGCGAGCGCGAAGCGCCGCCACTCCCCGCGATTCCTTGGCATCGGACCCCGACACCAAACCACCGCGGTCGAGCAGGATGCGCGCGATGCCGGACATTCCGGCTCCACCGATGCCCACCATGTGCACACGCTGCAACTCGGGAGGCAGTTCGCGTGCGTTCATCGGATCCGCCCCCGGTTGTCCCGGTTCGCCCTGGCGATCCCCAGCGCCACCTCCGCGACCCGGTGGGCGGCATCGCGGTGCCCGGCGAGTGCGGCAGCCGTCGTCATCGCGGCCAGCCGCTGTGGGTCCCCCAGCAGCACGCGGACGGTTTCGGCGACGAAGGCGGGAGTCAGATCGGCGTCCGCGATCAGCAGACCGCCACCGGCGCCGACCACGGGCAATGCGTTGAGGCGTTGCTCGCCGTTGCCGATCGGCAGCGGGACGTACACGGCGGGCAGGCCCACCGCCGTCACCTCGGCCACGGTCATCGCCCCCGACCGACAGATCGCGAGATCAGCTGCGGCATAGGCGAGATCCATCCGACTGAGATACGGCACCGTCACATAAGGCCGATCGCCTGCAGCGGGCTCCCGAAGGTCGAGCACGTTCTTCGGGCCGTGCGCGTGCAGCACCGAGATACCTGCTGCGGCAAGGTCTTCGGCCGCACCGGCCACAGCACGATTGAGGGATTGCGCCCCCTGTGAGCCACCGAAGACGAGCAGCACCCTGTCGTCGTCGGCGAAGCCGAAGTGGGCGCGGGCCTCAGCCCGCAGCGCCATCCGATCCAGGGACGTGATGGACTCGCGGACAGGCACTCCGACGACTTCGACGTGGCGTAATCCCGGATCCGGCACGGCGGACAGAACGCGCTGCGCCGAACGCGCGCCGACGCGGTTGGCCCAGCCTGCGCTGGCGTTGGCCTCGTGAACGACGACGGGCACCCGATGCCGCTTCAGTGCGCCTCCGCGCGCCGCCAGGTAGGCGGGCAGCGCGACGTAGCCGCCGAACCCGATCACCACGTCGGCGTGGACGGCGTCGAGGATCGCACGCGTCTGGCGCACGGCCGTGCGGACCCGCAGCGGAAGCCGGACCAGGTCACCCGACGGCTTGCGCGGAAACGGCACGGGCGTGATGAGTTCCAAGTCGTAGCCACGCTCTGGCACCAGTCGCGTCTCGAGGCCGCGCGCAGTGCCGAGGGCGGTTATGCGCACCCCTGGATCAAGCGCGACGAGCGCATCGGCGACCGCCATCGCGGGCTCGATGTGCCCCGCAGTGCCACCGCCTGCGAGGACCACGGAGACGCCTCCCGGGTCGCTGCGCGCCTGCCCGCCGGCGATGCTGCTCACCCGTAACGCTGACCTTCCAGAGAGCGAGCCCGCGGGCCCGGTTGACGCTGACGGCCTCCATGATGCCCTGCGCCCTTCGCCGCCCGGTCGGCCGCATCCACCGTACTGCGCCTGCGATCCTCGGCCGGTTTGCGGGCGGGTTTCGGCTTGGCCTTCGAACCCGCCTTGGGTTTCGGCTTGCCCTTCGCCGTCGGCTTGGGCTTCGGCTTGGGCTTCGGCTTGGCCGCAGCGGGCTTGTCCGGCCGCGTCCGCAACCGGTCGCGCGCCGCCTCCAGCCGGGTCGGCACGTAGGGCTCTGGCAACGGCAGTCGCAGCAGACGGTTGAACCGGTCCTCGCGGCCCGCCCGCAGGGCGGCGACCGCCTCCGGCTCGTGTCTCGCCGCGTTTGTGATGATGCCAAGCATGAATAGCGTTGTCGCCGTAGATGTTCCGCCCGCGGAGATCAGCGGAAGCTGCAGACCCGTGACGGGAAGCAGGCCGACGACGTAACCGACGTTGATGAACACCTGGCCAAGCACCCACAGCGTCGTCGTGGCGGTCAGTAGTCGCAGGAACGGGTCCGCGGACCGTCGTGCGATCCGCATCCCGGTGTAGGCGAACAGACCGAACAGGCACAGCAGGCCGATCGCGCCGACGAAGCCGAGTTCCTCGCCGATGATCGCGAAGATGAAGTCGTTGTGCGCATTGGGCAGGTAGTTCCACTTGGCGGTGCCCTGCCCGAGACCGTCCCCGAAGATGCCGCCGTTGGCCAGCGCATAGCGCGCCTGTCGGGCCTGATAGCCCGACCCCTGCGTGTCGGCGCCCGGATTCAGCCACGACTGCACCCGATCGGAGCGGTAGCCCTCCGACATCGCGAGGATGCCAGCGGCGATCACCACGGCGACGAGCGAACTCACGAACACCCGCAGCGGAAGTCCGGCGTACCACAGCAGCCCCAACAGGATGATGCCGAGCGATACGGTCTGGCCGAGGTCGGGTTGCAACACGATGAGCAGCAGCGCCAGCACGGCGCCCGGCACCAGCGGGAAGAGCATCTCGCGCACCGACGCGCGCTCCATCCGACGGGCGGCGAGCAGGTGCGCACCCCAGATCGCGAAGGCGATCTTGGCCAGTTCGGACGGCTGCATCGAGAAGCCGGCGATCACGAACCAACCGCGAGAACCGTTGGCTTCCTTGCCGATTCCCGGAATCAGCACCAGGATCAGCATGATGATCGTGATGACGAACCCTGGGAAGGCGAGCCTGCGCATGAAGGCCACCGGCGTGCGCAACGCAACGTAGAAGGCAACGAGCCCGACGGCGGTCCACAGCACCTGCTTGGCGAAGATGGCCCACGGTGAGCCGTCCTCGTCGTACGAGTGCACCCCCGAGGCCGACAGCACCATGATCAGGCCGAGGGTGACCAGGAGTGCGGCGACGGCGATCACCAGATGGAACGACGTCATCGGACGCCCGAGCCATGCCCCGAAGCGCGTCCGCGGGACGGCGTCCGTCTTGACGGCAGGGATGGGGCCGTCTGATTCGGGTTTGCTGGGGCGCAACCGGGCGAAGATCTTGTTCACCGTCGGGAACCCGGCACCTTGATCACAGGAGTCACATTGGCAACAGCAGGCCCATTTGTCCCTTGCACCCCAGAATCCTCCCCCGTCACAGCCTCAGCAACGAGCACATCCGGCGCGTGTCGCGGAATGGGCGGGGCGGTCAGGCGCCGACCGACGCCAACCACTCGCTGTAGAACAAGGCCACCCCGAGCCCACAGGCGATGGCCGTGAGCAGCCAGAATCGGATGATCACCGTGGTCTCGGCCCAGCCCACCAGCTCGAAGTGGTGATGGAACGGCGCCATCCGGAACACCCGTCGACCCGTCGTGCGGAACGCCAGGATCTGCACGACCACCGAGGTGACTTCGGCGACGAACAGCGCACCGAGCACGACGGCGAGCATCTCGGTTCGGCTGGTCACCGACAGGCCCGCGATGATGCCGCCCAGTGCGAGCGAACCGGTGTCGCCCATGAAGATCTTCGCGGGAGCGGCGTTCCACCACAGGAAGCCGACGCAGGCGCCCGCCGTGGCCGCCGCGACGAGGGCGAGGTCGAGCGGATCGCGCACGTTGTAGCAACCGAGCCCGGGGCTGAACGCGCACGCGTTGCGGAACTGCCAGAACGTGATCAGGACGTAGGCCGCCGTCACCATCGCCATGGCCCCGGCGGCGAGCCCGTCGAGGCCGTCGGTGAAGTTCACCGCGTTGGACCAGGCACTGACCACGACCACGCAGAACAACACGAACACCGCAGGCGCCAACGTGACCGTGGCGATCTCGCGGACGTACGACAATTCTGCGCTGCCGGGAGTCAGACCGTCGTCGTTGCGGAACTGCAAGGCCAGCACGCCGAAGAGCACCGCCGCGACGAGCTGTCCGACCGTCTTGGCCGTCTTGTTGAGCCCGAGGTTGCGTGACCGCCGGATCTTGATGAGGTCGTCGACGAACCCGACGCCTCCCAGCGCGGTGGCGAGCCCGAGCACCAGCAGTCCCGAGGCGGATGGACCCTCGCCGTCCAGTGCGAGCCCGACGAGGTGCGTGCCGAGGTAACCGGCCCAGATGCCTGCCAGGATCGCGACGCCGCCCATCGACGGGGTGCCGCGCTTCTTGCGATGGCTGGGCGGACCGTCCTCGCGGATCTCGTGTCCGAAGCCTTGGCGGGTGAACAACCGGATCAACGCAGGGGTCAAAAGGATCGACACCGCCAGCGCAATGCCGACGGCGATGAGTATCTGCCTCATCCGATCCCGATCCCCGGGTCACCGACGAGCGAATCGGCCAGAGCGGCCAGACCCGCCGATTTCGAGGCCTTCACCAGCACCACGTCTCCCCCGCGTAGTTCGGCACGAAGGAGCGCCAGTGCGGCGTCCACGTCGGCGACCATCGTGGACTCACTGCCCCACGACCCCTCCATCACCGCCCCGTGATGCATGGCGCTCATGGACCTCCCGGTTCCGACGACGACCAGTCGAGACACATCTAAGCGCACGGCCAGTCGACCGATGCTGTCATGTTCGGCTATCGCCTCGTCACCGAGTTCCGCCATCTCCCCGAGCACGGCCCAGCTCCTGCGCCGGTCGGCTCCCGTCGTGCGGCCCTCCTTGGCCATCCAGGCCAGTGCCTTCAACCCGGCGCGCATCGAGTCGGGGTTGGCGTTGTACGCATCGTTGATGACGGTGACGCCGTCCGCGCGCGTGACGACCTGCATCCGGTGCCGGGACACCGGTCCTGCCGCCGCCAGCGCGCCGGCCACCTGCTCGAGGTCGGCACCGCACTCCAGCGCCACGGCCGCCGCGGACAGTGCATTGGACACCTGGTGGTCGCCGTGGACGGCGAGCGTCACGTCGGTCTGCGCATCGGCGACGTGCATGGTGAAATGCGCCCTGGCGAGGTCGTCGAGAACGACGTGGTCGGCCCACACGTCGGAGCCAGGAGACCGCCCGACGCGGACCACCCGTGCCGCCGTCTTCTCCGCCATCGCGGCCACCACCGGGTCGTCGACGTTGAGGACGACCACTCCGGATGCCGGAACGGCTTGCGGCAGTTCGGCTTTCGTCGCAGCGATGGCCTCGCGTGAACCGAACTCGCCGAGGTGCGCGGTGCCGACGTTGAGCACCACGGCGATCGAGGGCGGCGCGATCCGGGCCAGTGCGGCGATGTTGCCGGAATGGCGCGCCGACATCTCCAGGATCAGATAGTCGGTGTCGGCGGTCGCCCGCAACACGGTCCACGGGTGGCCGAGCTCGTTGTTGAAGGAGCCCGGCGGCGCGACGACCTCACCGAGCGGTGCGAGAACGGCGGCCAGCAGATCCTTGGTCGAGGTCTTGCCCGACGAGCCGGTGACCCCGACGATCACCAGTCCCCCGGCCACCAGCTCGGAGGCGACCGCGGCGGCCAGCTTGCCCAGCGCGTCGAGCACCGCGGCACCCGACCCGTCGGAGTCGTGCTCGAGCACACTGGCACCGGAGTCGCCTTCCGCGGCAAGGGGTTTCACGACGATGGCAGGCACTCCGACCGCGCGGGCCGCCAACACGGCGACCGCACCGGCAGCCACGGCCCCTGCCGCGAAGTCATGGCCGTCGGACCGAGCGCCCGGCAGCGCCAGGAACAATCCGCC
This sequence comes from Mycobacterium sp., assembly GCA_025965555.1. Lineage (GTDB taxonomy): Bacteria > Actinomycetota > Actinomycetes > Mycobacteriales > Mycobacteriaceae > Mycobacterium. Next base: position 4,174 of record JAOPWT010000340.1, on the reverse strand, counting down.
GGGGGTCACGGCGCGCGAGTCGAACTCGACCGTTCCCGTGACGTGCGTCGCCTCGGCGTCCTCGGCGGAGATGTCGGTCAGTTCACCGCCGACGATGTGAGCGATCTGGGCCAGCGTCAGGTCGATCACGGCAGCGACCCCAAGGCCTGGAGCGCCTGCGCCAATTCATCGCGGTCGTCGAACGGCCGCGTCTGGCCATGGCTCGTCTGGCCCGCCTCGTGACCCTTGCCCGCGACCAGCACGACGTCTCCTTCACAGGCCCAGGCGACGGCGAAGTCGATGGCGGCGCGACGGTCACCGATCTCCACGATCTCGGCGGTGCCGCCCGCCGCACCGGACAGGACCGCCGCCCGAATGTCGGCAGGGTCCTCGTCGCGGGGGTTGTCGTCGGTCACGACCACCAGGTCGGCCAGTTCGGCGGCCGCCTGCCCCATCGGTCCACGCTTACCGGCATCACGGTTGCCGCCCGCGCCGAACACCACCGCCAGGCGGCCACGGGTCTGGGCACGCAGCGTCTCGAGCACGGCCCGCAGTGCGCCGGGCTTGTGGGCGTAGTCGACGAGGGCGAGAAAGCCCTGTCCGCGGTCGATCGGCTGGAGCCTGCCTGGGACCATCGCCGTCCGCAGCCCCGGCGCAGCCTGCTCCGGCGACACCCCGACCGCGTCGAGCAGCGCTGCCGCCAGCAGAGTGTTCGCGACGTTGAAGTGCCCGGGTAGACCGATGCGCAGCTCGTGGTGCACGCCAGCCGGGTCGACCGCCAGGAACTGCTGGCCACCCCCGTCGACGGTGCCGATTCTCTCGACCCGCCAGTCCGCATCGAGGCCGGAGGCGCTCACCGTGACCGGACTCGCGGCCCGCGCCGCGATGGTGCGCCCGCCCTCGTCGTCGATGCACACGACGGAAACGTCTGCATGCGTTGAGGACTGGGGGTCGAAGAGCCGCGCCTTGGCGTCGAGGTAGTCCTCCATCGTCGGATGAAAGTCCAGGTGGTCGCGCGACAGGTTGGTGAAACCGCCCACCGCGAAGTGCACGGCGTCCACCCGACCCAGGGTCAATGCGTGGCTGGACACCTCCATCACCGCCGTGTCGACGCCACGCTCGAGCATGACTGCGAAGAGCGCTTGGAGATCGGGAGCCTCGGGGGTGGTCAGGGCGCTGGGCTCGTCACGGCCGTCGATGCGGATGCCGACCGAACCGACGAGACCGGCCACCCGGCCCGCCGCGCGAAGACCGGCCTCGACCAGATAGGTGGTCGTGGTCTTGCCAGAGGTGCCCGTGACGCCGATGACGCGCATCCGCTCGGACGGCCTGCCGTAGACACCGGCCGCGACCTCGCCGAGCACCGACCTCGGCGACGGGTGCACCAGCACGGGCGCCTCGAGACTGCCCGCTATGATCTGCGCCCCCGCCTCGTCGGTGAGCACCGCGACGGCACCCTGGCGCACGGCGTCCGCGGCGTACCGGGCGCCGTGCGACGACGCACCGGGAAGCGCGGCGAACAAATCGCCATGACGGACGTCCTGGCTTCGCAGCGTCACGCCGGTGACCCGGACGTGCGCCGAAGCGGCACCGGCCGCTGGGACCGCCCGCACGCGCTCGGCCAACGCGGCAAGGCCTTCACCGGTATGACGCGAGGGACGCAAATTCATGGCCATGACACCCTACCGGCCGAGGCTCGTGCCGCCTGCTCCTCAGCCCTGCAGGACGAGCGGTGGACCGGGATCGGGCGACAGCGGCACGTTCTCACGCTGGAGCAGCCAGGCCGCGAGGTTGTGGATCAACGGCGCGGCCGTCGTGCCCGGCGAACCGTCCGCGGTGCGGTGCGGGTTGTCCATCATCACTCCGACGACGTACCGCGGATCGTCCGCGGGCACCATGGCCGCGAAGGTGATCCAGTAGACGTCGTCGTAGTAGCAGCCGCAGGCCGGGTTGATCTGCTGCGCGGTGCCCGTCTTTCCTGCGATCTGGTAGCCGTCCACCGCGGCCCCGGATCCCGTGCCCTGCTGAACACCCGTCGGGTCCTTCTGGATGGTGGCCCGCAACATGTTCCGCACGGTCTGGGCCGTCTGGGCCGATACCACCCGCACGCCGTCGGGGCGCGGCTCGTCGGTGCGAGTGCCGTCGGCGGCGATCGTGGACTTGATGATGCGCGGTGGGACGCGCACACCGTCGTTGGCGATGGTCTGGTACATGCCCGTCATCTGCAGCAGGGTCATCGAAAGACCCTGTCCGATGGGCAGGTTGGCGAAGGAGCTGCCCGACCACTGATCGATCGGGGGCACCAGGCCTGCGCTCTCACCGGGCAGTCCGACGCCGGTGCGCTGACCGAGCCCGAACTTGTCGAGCATCTCGGCATAGCGTTCCGGGCCGATCCGCTGAGCCAGCATCAGGGTTCCCACGTTGGACGACTTACCGAAGACGCCGGTGGTGGTGTACGGCATCACGCCGTGGTCCCACGCGTCCTTCACGGTGACGCCGCCCATGTCGATCGAGCCGGGCACCGACAGCACCTCGTCGGGGTTGGTCAGCCCGTTCTCGATCACCGTCGACGCCGTGATGATCTTGTTCACCGAGCCCGGCTCGAACGGCGAGGACACCGAGGGGTTGCCCAGCTGGCGGTCGTCCTGGCGGCCGATGTCCTGGCTCGGATCGAACGTGTCGTCGTTCGACATCGCGAGGACCTCACCGGTCTTCGCATCGAGCACGACGGCGGAGACCGACTTGGCTCCCGACAGGTTCTTGGCCTCCTGCACCTGTTGCTGGACGTAGAACTGGATGTCGTCGTCGATGGTGAGCTGGACCGTCGAGCCGTTGACGGCGTCGTGCCGGTTGCGGTAGCTGCCGGGAATCACGACACCGTCCGAACCCCGGTCGTAGGTGACCGACCCGTCGGTGCCCGCGAGCTTGGCGTCGAGCGAATCCTCAAGGCCCAGTAGTCCGTGGCCGTCCCAATCGATGCCGCCGACGATGTTCGCCGCCAAGGACCCGCCGGGGTACTGGCGGATGTCCTGGCGTTCCGCGCCGACCTCGGGGTACTTGGTGGTGATCGCGTCGGAGATCGCGGGATCGACCGCGCGAGCGAGGTAGACGAAGGAGTCCTTGCTCGACAACTTCTTGTAGAGCGTGTCGGCGTCGGGCTTGTTGTTCAGCAGACCCGCCACGCCCTTGGCGATCTGGCGCAGCCGCTTCACCGGGTCGGGAGCGTCGGGCGTCTTGCCCTGCGCGTCCACTAGCTGCTTCTGCACCTTGGCGGGCTGAAACGTCAGCGCGCGCGCCTCGGTGGTGAAGGCCAGTTTGTCGTCATTGCGATCGACAATGCTTCCCCGCAAGGCGTTTTCGACGTCGGTGACCTTCAGCTGACTGGCCGCCTCCGCGCGCAGACCCTGCGCGCGCGGGACCTGCAGCATGAAGAGCTGGCCCGCCGCGATGATCAGGACGAGCAGGATCACGCCGTTGCCGACCCGGTGCCGGAACGCGAAGGAAGCGCTGCGCAGTCCGTCGTCGGCAACGGGCTTGCGCGTGCGGCGCTCGTTCGCGGAGTGGGGGGTTCCCGGCCGGCTCATGCGGCAGGACCTGGCACGGGGGCCGGGGCCTGGTCGACGACGACCGGCGGCGGGCCGGGAAGCGTTGGCGCCTGTGGCGTATCCAGGTGCGGTGCTGCGGCGTCAAGCGGTGCCGCCGGTGCCGGTGCCACGGGGACGGGGAGGGCAGCGGGGGCCGGACCAGGCGCTGCTGCCGGTGCGGTCGCGGGCACGGCGATCTCGGGGTTGGGCAGCGGGGCGGTTCGCTGCGGAACGTGTACCGCCACCTCGCGGGGATCGACGACGCGCGGTGCGGGCGGTGGCGGAGGCACCGGAGGCCCCGGCTCGGGCAGTGGGCTGTTCAGCGGAGGCGGCTGAACACCCTGGGCAGGCTTCGGCGTGCCCACGACCATCCAGTTGCCCGAGGCGTCCTGGACCAGATGCGCGGTGTCCCTCGAGGGAATCATCCCGAGGTTCCGCGCGGCCTCGGCGAGTGCGGGTGCGGCCTGCGCTTCGAGCACGTCGCGCTCGAGGCCTTCCTTCTGCTGCAGCAGTGCCTGATTGACCTGACGCGCGCGGCCCAGCTCATAGGATCGTTCCGCGGTGTCGGTCGACAGCCACAGTGTGACGCCGAGGCCGACGCCGAGCGCTCC
>JAOPWT010000137.1 GCA_025965555.1 Mycobacterium sp. | reverse complement strand
CTACCTGCTGGAAGTCACCTCGCGCGGGGTGGATCGTCCACTCACCGCCGAACGCCACTATCGCCGCGCTCGAGGGCGCAAGGTCGAGGTGACCCTGACCGACGGGTCGCAAGTGACGGGCCGGCTCGGTGAGACGCACGACGGCGTGGTGCGCCTGGTGGTCGCTGATCGCCGCGCAGCGCTGACCATTCGCGAACTTTCCATCGACGACGTCGCCAATGCCGTTGTCCAGGTGGAGTTCTCACCGCCGAACCCGCTCGAACTCGAGCTGGCCGGGGTGTCTGGCAAGGAGGCTGAAGAGTGAACATCGACATGGGTGCGCTGCATGCCATCGAAGTGGACCGGGGGATCTCGGTCGACGAGCTGCTCGAGACCATCAAGTCCGCGCTGCTGACCGCGTACCGGCACACCCAGGGCCACGAGGCCGAGGCTCGCATCGACATCGACCGCAAGAGCGGTGTGGTGAGGGTGCTTGCGAGGGAGACCGACGACGACGGCAACCTGATCAACGAATGGGATGACACCCCAGAGGGTTTCGGCCGGGTTGCGGCCACCACTGCCCGTCAGGTGATGTTGCAGCGCTTCCGTGACGCCGAGAACGAGCGGATGTACGGCGAGTTCTCCGCGCGCGAGGGTGACATCGTCGGCGGTGTGGTCCAGCGCGATGCCCGAGAGAACGCCCGCGGCAACGTCATCGTGCGTCTCGGCACGGAGGCCAAGGGATCAGAGGGGGTCATCCGGCCCGCCGAACAGGTTCCCGGCGAGTCCTACGAACATGGGGATCGGTTGCGCTGCTACGTAATCGGCGTGACGCGCGGTGTCCGCGAACCCAAGATCGAATTGTCCCGCACCCATCCGAATCTGGTGCGCAAGCTCTTCTCGTTGGAGGTGCCGGAGATCGCCGACAACTCCGTGGAGATCGTCGCCGTCGCCCGCGAGGCAGGTCATCGCTCCAAGATCGCGGTCACGTCGCGGGTCTCCGGTCTCAACGCCAAGGGCGCCTGCATCGGCCCCATGGGGCAGCGGGTACGCAACGTGATGAGCGAGTTGTCCGGCGAGAAGATCGACATCATCGACTTCGACGAGGACCCGGCGCGGTTCGTGGCCAATGCGCTCTCGCCGTCCAAGGTGGTGTCGGTCTCGGTCATCGACGAGGCCGCGAGGGCCGCGCGCGTCGTGGTGCCCGACTTCCAGCTGTCGCTGGCAATCGGCAAGGAGGGCCAGAACGCGCGGCTGGCCGCTCGACTCACGGGATGGCGGATCGACATTCGCAGCGACGCGGCACCGGCACCGGATCCGGAGACCACGCAGGATGCCTCGCGCGAGGGCTAGCAGGCATGCGTTTCTTTCTGCGGTGATCGTGACGGTAGACTGAACCGTGATCCAGCGCGAGAGATCGGTTCCCCGCGCTCAGAAGCACAAAAGGCCCGAAGGACCAGTGCGAACGTGCGTGGGATGCCGAGAGCGTGGGCTGGCTGTCGAACTGCTTCGAGTGGCCGCTGTTCACGATGGAGATGGCAATCACGCCATCATCGTCGACACAGCGGGTAACCTGCCCGGGCGGGGTGCTTGGCTGCATCCCGACGAGCGGTGTCTACACGTGGCAATCCGGCGGCGGGCATTCGCACGAGCGTTGCGCATCACCGGTTCGCCGGACACCTCCGCGGTGGTCGAGTTCTTCACAGTTGGTGAAGCCCTCGGTCCGCCCGGCAACAGAACAGGTAGCGAAGAACATGAGCACACCGTGAAGTTCCGATGACCATGCGTCATAGCTAAACCCGAGGCGCGGCCCACTGCTGTCGCCTCCTAGACAGGAGATGTAGTGGCAGGCAAGGCCCGCGTGCACGAGTTGGCTAAGGAACTCGGTGTCACCAGCAAGGAAGTTCTCGCCCGGCTGAGCGAACAGGGCGAATTCGTCAAATCAGCATCCTCAACCGTCGAGGCGCCCGTCGCCCGCCGGCTCCGCGAGGCATTGGGTGGTGGCTCGAAGCCCGCCCCCGCAAAGGCAGCCCCAGCAGCCCCGAAGGTGGCTGCCGGTGGCGAGTCCACCAATGGTGGCGTGGCCACCGCACCAAAGCCGGCAGGGCCAAAGCCCGCCGCACCGCGGCCGCCCGCCGCGCCGGAGCCGCCCCCAGCACCTGTCGTCGTGCCCGAGGTCGCCGCGGCGCCTCCCGCCCCGCCGCAGGTGGAGGCGACCGCCGCCAGCCCAGCCGCCCCAGCCGGCCCCGCAGGGCCCACCCCGGGCCCTCGGCCCGGTGCACCCAAGCCGGCTGCCCGCGCACCTCGCGTCGGCAACAACCCCTTCTCCACGCAGCAGCCCGTCGAGCGTCCCGCTCCACGTCCCCCTCAGGGTGCAGGCGCACCTCCCCGTCCGGGTGGCCCGCCACGACCAGGCGGTGGACCGCGCCCCGGCGCAACCCCCGGCAACATGCCTCCGCGTCCGCCAGGTGCACGGCCAGGAGCCACCGGTCGTCCCGGTGGTCCGAGGCCAGGTCCCGGCGCCCGTGGGCCCGGTGGCGGCGGCGGCCGTCCGGGCGGTCCGCCCGGAGCAGGCGGCGGCGGCGGTAACTACCGCGGTGGCGGTGCCGGTGGTGCAGGAGCACCGGGCGGCGCACCCGCAGGCGGCTTCCGTGGACGCCCAGGCGGCGGCGGTGGCGGCGGAGGCCGTCCCGGTCAGCGCGGTGGCGCAGCAGGTGCATTCGGTCGTCCCGGTGGCGCAGTGCGCCGCGGGCGCAAGTCGAAGCGGGCAAAACGCGCTGAGTACGAGAACATGCAGGCGCCGGTCGTCGGTGGTGTGCGGTTGCCGCACGGCAACGGCGAGACCATCCGGTTGGCCCGCGGAGCGTCGCTGGTGGACTTCGCCGACAAGATCAACGCCAACCCGGCCGCGTTGGTCCAGGCGCTGTTCAACCTCGGCGAGATGGTCACCGCTACCCAGTCGGTAGGGGATGAGACCCTCGAGCTGCTCGGTGGTGAGATGAACTACGTCGTGCAGGTCGTGTCCCCGGAGGACGAGGACCGCGAGCTGCTGGAGTCGTTCGACCTCACCTACGGCGAGGACGAGGGCGACGAAGACGACCTCGAATACCGTCCGCCGGTGGTGACCGTCATGGGCCACGTCGACCACGGCAAGACCCGACTGCTGGACACCATCCGGCAGGCCAACGTCCGCGAGGGCGAGGCTGGCGGCATCACCCAGCACATCGGCGCCTACCAGGTCCTCACCGAACTGGACGGCAACGAGCGGCTCGTCACCTTCATCGACACCCCGGGCCACGAGGCGTTCACCGCCATGCGTGCCCGTGGTGCGAAGGCCACCGACATCGCGATCCTGGTGGTCGCCGCCGATGACGGCGTCATGCCGCAGACGGTGGAGGCCATCAACCATGCGCAGGCGGCCGACGTGCCGATCGTCGTGGCGGTCAACAAGATCGACAAGGAGGGCGCCGACCCGGCCAAGATCCGGGCGCAGCTCACCGAGTACAACCTCGTCGCCGAGGACTTCGGTGGCGACACCATGTTCGTCGACATCTCCGCCAAGCAGGGCACCAACATCGACGCACTGCTCGAAGCGGTGCTGCTGACGGCGGATGCCACGCTGGATCTGCGGGCCAACCCCGACATGGAAGCCCAGGGTGTGGCGATCGAGGCACACCTTGACCGCGGTCGCGGCCCGGTGGCCACCGTGCTCATTCAGCGCGGCACGCTCCGCGTCGGTGACTCGATCGTCGCGGGCGATGCCTACGGACGTGTCCGTCGCATGGTCGACGAGCACGGCGAGGACGTCGAAGAGGCGCTCCCGTCGCGTCCGGTCCAGGTCATCGGCTTCACGTCGGTGCCGGGTGCCGGTGACAACCTCCTCGTCGTCGACGAGGACCGGATCGCCCGTCAGATCGCCGACCGGCGCAGCGCGCGCAAGCGCAACGCGCTGGCCGCGCGTACCCGCAAGCGCATCAGCCTGGACGACCTGGATGCCGCGCTGAAGGAAACCAGCCAGCTGAACTTGATCCTGAAGGGCGACACCACCGGCACCGCGGAGCCGCTGGAGGAGGCTCTGCTCCGCATCGACATCGGCGACGAGGTCGAACTGCGCGTCATCGACCGAGGCGTCGGCGGCGTCACCGAGACCAACGTCAACCTGGCGTCGGCCTCGAACGCGATCATCATCGGGTTCAACGTCCGCGCGGAGGGCAAGGCCACCGAGCTGGCCAACCGCGAGGGTGTCGACATCCGGTACTACTCGGTGATCTACCAGGCCATCGATGAGATCCAGGCTGCGCTGAAGGGCATGCTCAAGCCGATCTACGAGGAGAAGGAACTCGGCCGCGCCGAGATCCGGGCGATCTTCCGGTCGTCCAAGGTCGGCAACATCGCCGGCTGCCTCGTCACCTCGGGCATCATCCGGCGCAACGCCAAGGCACGCCTCATCCGCGACAACGTCGTGGTGGCCGAGACGGTCACGATCTCGTCGCTCAAGCGGGAGAAGGACGACGTCACCGAGGTGCGCGACGGTTACGAGTGTGGTCTGACCTTGACGTACAACGACATCAAGGAAGGCGACGTCATCGAGGCGTACGAGCTAGTGGAGAAGGCACGGACCTGATGTTCGCCGACGAGCGCTCGCGAAAGGAGCATCGTGGTTGACGCGGGGCGGGCGCGCAAGCTGTCCAAGCGCATCGCCACCGTCGTGGCCTCGGCGATCGAGTTCGAGATCAAGGATCCGCCCCTGGCCTTCGTGACCGTCACGGACACGAAGGTCACGGGTGACCTGCACGACGCCACGGTGTTCTACACGGTCCGTGGGTTGACGCTGCAGGACGAGCCCGACTACGACGGTGCGGCCGCGGCGTTGGAACGCGCCAAGGGAACACTGCGCACCAGGGTCGGGGCCGCCACCGGGGTCCGGTTCACTCCGACGTTGACGTTCGTACTGGACAAGTTGCCCGACACCGCGCGCGACATGGAGGATCTGTTGGCGCGTGCACGTCAGGCGGATGCCGGTCTTGAACGAATTCGGCAGGGTGCCACTCCGGCAGGGGACGCTGACCCGTACCGTGTGACTGGGGCGGAGGATTCCGGCGGGGAACCAGACGACGAGCGTGACCCTGAGGACACCTATGACCGCGATCCACCGGAAGACTGAGCTCACTAGGTCATCGATGCGCGTCGATGGTCGGGGAGCTGCAGAGCTGCTCGACGCGGCGGACTCCGTCAGCGTGGTGTGCCACGTCTATCCGGATGCCGACACCATCGGCGCCGGTCTAGCTCTTGCCCTCGTTCTCGAACGGTCGGGTAAGCGGGTCGAGGTCGGCTTTGCCACGCCGTCGGTTCTTCCCGAGTCGCTGCAGTCGCTGCCCGGCGGGCACCTGCTGGTCGACCCCGACGCGATGCGCAGCGACAGCGATCTGGTGGTGACGGTCGACATCCCGAGCATCAACCGGCTCGGTGCGCTGGGGGCGCTGGCCGACTCTGGTCGCGAGGTGCTGGTGATCGATCACCACGCGTCGAATCAATTGTTCGGTACGGCCAACTACGTCGATCCGTCCGCCGACTCGACGACGATGCTCGTGGCCGAACTGCTCGATGCCTGGGGCAAGCCGCTTGACCAGCGCGTCGCCCACTGCCTGTACGCCGGCCTCATCACCGACACCGGATCGTTCCGGTGGGCAAGCGCGCGCGCACACCGGTTGGCCGCCAGGCTGCTGGAGCTCGGCGTCGACAACGCCTCGATCAGTCGCACGCTGCTGGACACCCACCCCTTCTCCTGGCTTCCGATGCTGTCCCGCGTGCTGTCGTCGGCGAACCTGTTGCCGAATGCGGTTGACGGTCTTGGCCTGGTGTATGCCGTTGTCGGACACCAGGAATGGCGTGACGCCAGGCCCGAGGAAGTCGAGAGCATCGTCGACATCGTGCGCACGACGGCCCAGGCCGAGGTCGCCGCGGTGTTCAAGGAGATCGAGCCGCAGCACTGGACCGTGTCGATGCGCGCCAAGTCCGAGGTCGACCTCGCTGCCGTCGCGAGCGCGTTCGGCGGCGGTGGGCACCGCCTCGCGGCCGGCTACTCGGCGACCGGGACGGCGGAGGCCGTCGTCAAGGCGTTGGAGACCGAACTTGGGTGAGCCGCCCGACGGCGGACCGCCCACCGACGCGCGATTGCACGCGGACGGCACCGTCTGCTTGGAGGGCTCACAGGTCGTCCCTGAGGGGTTCGAACCGTGTTGTGACCGCTTCCTGCACTCGACGACCGCCTGTTCGGTGGACGTCAGGTTCGAGTGGTGGCAGCGCCACGATGGGTGGTACGTCATCATCGCCGACGGCGGTCACAGCGGGCTGAAGTTCAACTTCTGTCCCTTCTGCGGAAGTCGGCTCGCAGGCCAACTAACGGTATGAGTTCGGCGGGAGAGCAACCGGTTCCGGCGGCCACCGGACGCCGCATCGCCGGACTGGCGCTGCCTGCGCTCGGGGTGCTCGCCGCCGAACCCGTCTATCTGTTGTTCGACCTGGCCGTGGTCGGTCGCCTCGGTGCGGTGGCGCTGGCGGGTCTGGCCATCGGCGGGCTGATCCTGTCATTGGTGTCCTCCCAGCTGACGTTCCTGTCCTACGGGACGACCGCGAGGGCCGCCCGATTCTTCGGAGCGGGCGACCGCGCCTCGGCTGTCGGCGAGGGCGTGCAGGCCACCTGGCTGGCCATCGCGCTCGGGACGGTCGTCGTCGTCATCGTCGAGGCGGCAGCGGTGCCGATCCTGGCGCTGATTGCCGACGGAGGCCAGATCGCCGCGACGGCGCTGCCATGGCTACGGATCGCGATCTTCGGCGCGCCCGCCATCCTGATCTCGCTGGCGGGCAACGGTTGGATGCGCGGAGTGCAGGACACCGCGCGGCCGCTGCGCTACGTGATCACTGGCTTCGCCGCGTCCGCGGTGCTATGTCCCACGCTGGTCTACGGCTGGATGGGGATGCCGCAGATGGGACTGAGCGGCTCCGCGGTGGCCAACCTGGTCGGGCAGTCGTTGGCCGGGCTGCTGTTCTGCCGGGCGCTGCTGGCCGAACGGGTGCCGCTGCAGGTGGACTTCGCGGTGCTGCGCGCGCAGGTGGTGATGGGCCGCGATCTGGTGGTGCGCACCCTGGCGTTCCAGGCGTGCTTCGTCTCCGCCGCCGCAGTCGCCGCCCGGTTCGGTGCCGCCGCCGTCGCCGCCCATCAGGTGGTGCTGCAGCTGTGGAGTTTCCTTGCCCTGGTACTGGATTCGCTGGCGATTGCGGCGCAGTCACTCGTCGGTGCGGCGCTCGGGGCCGGTCAGTTGGCGCATGCCAAGTCGGTCGCCTGGCGGGTGACGATCTTCTCGACGGTCGCCGCGGCCGTGCTCGCCGCGATCTTCGCGGTGGGGGCGTCGGTGTTCCCGCGGTTGTTCACCTCCGACCGCTCGGTGCTGGACGTGATCGGGGTGCCGTGGTGGTTCCTGGTGGCGCAGCTGCCGATTGCCGGAATCGTGTTCGCGCTCGACGGGGTGTTGCTCGGGGCCGGGGACGCGAAGTTCATGCGGAACGCGACACTGGCCAGTGCACTCTTCGGCTTCCTGCCGCTGATCTGGCTCTCGTTGTTCTACGGCTGGGGCCTGGTCGGCATCTGGTCGGGTCTGACCACGTTCATGGTACTGCGACTGGTGTTCGTCGCGTGGCGTGCCTTCTCCGGTCATTGGCTGGTGCCGGGGACGCGCTAGGTCGTGTCCCCGACCGGCCGCCGGCACCACCTGCCACGGTCCTGGATCGGACCGTGGCAGACGGCGTCGTTCGGTGGCTAGGGCACGTCCTGCTCGTCGTGACCGAACTCGATGTCCTTGCCGTTGAACGTGC
>JAOPWT010000107.1 GCA_025965555.1 Mycobacterium sp. | reverse complement strand
GTCGTCGTTCCGGTGGCCCTCGCCCTCATCATCACGGCCCTGCTGATGCCAGCGGTCGACTTCCTCGATCGATACGGCGCCGCGAGGGGTGGTGCCGTTGCCTTCGTCCTCGTCCTCGGTCTGGCGCTGTTCGGTGGAATCCTCGCCTTCGTGGTCAACCAGTTCGTCGAGGGCGCACCGCAACTCGTCGATCAGGTGACCCGCAGCATCGAGGGCACACGGGACTGGCTGATCAACGGGCCCGCCAAACTCAGCGGTGATCAGATCAACCGCGCCGTCGACACGTTCACCGATGCTCTGCGCACCCATCAGACGCAACTGACCACCGGCGCGCTGTCCACGGCGGGCACCATCGTCGAAATCCTCAGCGGCGCCTTCCTTCTACTGTTTACCGTGATCTTCTTCCTGCTGGGTGGACGCAGCATCTGGCAGTTCGTCACTCGATTGATCCCCGCCCAGCACCGGAACCGTGTCCGGGAAGCGGGCGCCGCGGGATTCCATTCGTTGGCCGGCTATGCGCGGGCCACGTCGCTCGTCGCCCTCGTCGACGCGGTCGCCATCGGAAGTGGGCTCGCGATCATGGGCATCCCCCTAGCGCTGCCGCTGGCCTCGCTGATCTTCCTAGGGGCGTTCATCCCCGTCGTCGGCGCGCTGATCACGGGGTTTCTTGCGGTGATCGTCGCACTGCTGGCCAAGGGCCTCATCTACGCCCTCATCACGCTCGCGCTGATCATCGCGGTCATGCAAATCGAGGCGCACGTGCTGCAACCGCTGGTGATGGGCCGCGCGGTGTCCATCCATCCCCTCGCCGTCGTGCTCGGCATCTCGGCAGGCGGGGTGCTCGCGGGCATCATCGGCGCGCTCCTGGCCGTGCCCGCCATCGCGTTCTTCAACAGCTTCGTGCGCGTGCTGGTCGCCGAAAACCCCAGTGCGCGAGTCGAAGAGCTCGAGGACGACGATGGCCCGCTGATCGAGGCGGACGCCGACGATGAAGCCCGGCCCGCCCCCGCCTGACGGCAGGGCAGCTACTCGGGTTGCGTCCCGCGGGCGTCGAGGCGCCGCAGCACAGCGTCGACGATGACGGGGTCGACACCGGATTCCCTTCGCGCGGAACTGATCTCGTCACGGGCGGCGGCCAGGATCTGGTCCTTCACCGCATTCACCGTGGCCGCGTGATCAGCATTGCGGGCACCTTCCTCCGTGGACTTCTCGCCAGGAACGAAGCCGATCGAATGCCACATGCGTTCGGCGTTGTCCTCGGCGTGCTCGATGGTCTCGGAGTCGACGTCGCCGTTGGACCGCAGCTCCTCCAGACGTCGGAAGCCCGCATCCCTGGCCCGGCGAATGAGGCCCTGTGCAGCCTGGTCCTTCTCGACATCGGAGGCGACCACTCCGAGTCGCTTGACCACCAACGGAAGCGTCAGTCCCTGCACCACCATCGTCACGACGATCACCACGAACGCGATGAAGATCAGTCGGTCGCGTTCGGGAAAGGCCTTGGGGCCGGCCGGTAGCGCGAGCACCGCCGCCAGGGTGACCACACCGCGCATCCCAGCCCAGGAGGCGACCGTCATCTCGCGCCAGCCGACGGGCTCGCCTCCCACGCCCTTGCGCCGCCGCAGTCGTTCGTCGATGGAGGCCACCGGAAAGATCCAGGCGAAGCGGATCGCGATGGCGACCGCCGTCACGGCAAGCGCCTGCCAGATGGCCACATCCAGCGGCCCCGACAAGCTACCGGCCACGTTGCGCAACTCGAGCCCCACGAATGCGAATGCGGTGCCCGTCAACAGCAATTCAACGATCTCCCACGCGGTGCCGGACACCAGTCGGGTCTGCGCCGATTGGACGTCGCCATACCGGCTCAGCCCGAGTGCGACCGTCACGACGGCCAGCACGCCGCTGCCGTGCGCTACGTCGGCCGCCGCGTACGCCGCAAAGGGCAGCACCAGGACCAGGCCACTGCCGGCCGGATGGGCGGGCAGCCGGGTGAGGAGCCAGCGGACCACCACCGCGATGGCCAACCCGACCGCGACGCCGATCACCACGGCCAGGCCCAACGCACTTGCCGCCTTGGTGGGCGAGAGCGCACCGGTCATGGTGGCCGCGACGGCGACTTCGTACAACACCAGCGCGGTCGCATCGTTGGAGAGTCCTTCGCCCTCCAGGATCGTGCGGAGCCGCCGCGGCAGGCCGAGCTTGCGGGCGACCGCGGTGGCGGCCACCGGATCCGGCGGGGCGACTGCCGCACCCAACGCCACCCCCGCAACGAGTGGGAGTCCGGGAACCACCGCGCTCGCCACCATCCCGACCGCGAACGCCGTGACCGCTACCAGCGCCACCGCCAACAGTCCGATGGCCCGCCGGTTGTCGAGGAACTGACGCCACGACGTCCGGCGCGCGGCAGCGAACAAAAGAGGCGGCAGCACCAGCGGCAGTATCCATTCGGGATCGACCGACGGCACCGGTATCCCGGGCACGAAGGCCAACAGCAGTCCAAAGAGCAACAGCACCACCGGGTACGGCACCGTCATGCGCTCCGCGAGGGGAGCGAGCACCACGGTGGCAATCACGAGCAGCAGCACGACGGCCAAGGGAGTCGCTCACCTTCCTTCTGCGGACACGAACCACGGGGATTCCCTGCTTCGGGGTGCGCGAATCCCGGTTTGCCCTCTCATCGGGCGGGCACCCGAAGCGGAGAAGGGGGGAACGGGACCCGGGAGTGACGCGTGGACTGGCAAGGGGCATCGGAGGCCTGGTGGGGTCGACTCGTACTCGAACGCGGCATCGCCGCCGTCTACGTCGTGGCGTTCGTGTGTGCGGCGAGGCAGTTCCGCGGCCTGATCGGTGCTCACGGCATGCTTCCGGTGCCGCAGTACGTGGCGACGCAGAGGTTCTGGTCGGCCCCGAGCTTGTTCGCGCTGCACTACTCGGACCGGTTCTTCGCGGCCGTCAGTTGGGCAGGTGCACTGGTGGCGGCGGCGATGGCGTTCGGTGTCGGCGACGTCCTGCCCCTGTGGGGTGCGGTGTTGGTGTGGTTGGCGCTGTGGGCGGCCTACCTGTCGATCGTCAACGTCGGTCAGATCTGGTATTCGTTCGGCTGGGAATCGTTGCTCCTGGAAGCCGGCTTCCTTGCCGTATTCCTCGGCAACGAGGAGACGGCGCCGCCCCTGCTGGTGATGATCTTGGTGCGCTGGCTGGTGTTTCGGGTCGAATTCGGAGCAGGCCTGATCAAACTGCGCGGCGACCGCTGCTGGCGCGACCTGACGTGTCTTTACTACCACCACGAGACGCAGCCGATGCCTGGGCCGCTGAGCTGGTTCTTCCACCGACTGCCCAAGCCACTGCACCGGGTCGAGGTCGCGGGCAACCACGTCGTCCAACTAGTCGTACCGTTCGGCCTCTTGGCACCACAGCCGGTGGCGAGCGCGGCTGCGATGATCATCGTGGTCACCCAGCTGTGGCTGGTGCTCTCTGGCAACTTCTCCTGGTTGAACTGGTTGACGATCGTGCTGGCGGCCAGCGTCGTGGACACCTCCACCGTCTCGGCGCTGCTTGGCGTTTCGCGGCCCAGCGAAGCCATCGACACGATGCCCGTCTGGTTCGGTGTGCTGGTCATCGGCTACGCCGCGACGGTCGTCGTGCTCAGTTGGCGGCCTGCCCGCAACATGCTGTCCCCACGTCAGCGGATGAACAGCACGTTCGACCCCTTGCACCTGGTGAACTCCTACGGCGCCTTCGGCAGCATCGCCCGAGAGCGGCGGGAGGTGGTGTTCGAAGGCACGTCCGCCGACACTCCGACCGAGGCGGGTACGCAGTGGACCGAGTACCAATTCAAGGGCAAACCCGGTGAGGTAGGGCGCCTGCCGCGCCAATGGAGTCCGTATCACCTTCGCCTCGACTGGTTGATGTGGTTTGCCGCGATCTCACCCGCCTACGCGAGGCCCTGGATCGTGAAGTTCTGCGAGGGTCTGCTGACCAACGACCGTGCCATCCTCAAGTTATTGCGGCACAACCCCTTCGAGGCCGATCCACCCCGCTACGTGCGCGCACGGCTGTACCGCTACCGCTTCACCACCGCCCGTGAATTGATCAGGGACCGGGCATGGTGGCATCGGGAGTTGCTCGGCCCGTACCTGGAGCCCCTCAGTCTGCGGGAAGCGGAACGTCTCGGTTCGAGAGGCTTGCGTTGAGGAGCCCGACTGGGGCTTCTCACTACCCGAACATGCCCATCGCAGGAACACCCAACGCAAGCAGGCTGAGCGTCAGCAGGAACCAGCCGGCTCCCTGCCAGATGGGCCACGTGCGGTTCGCCCGCCAATCGCGGTAGGTCTTGACGAACGCGGACAACGCCCCCACGAAGAGCAGGCCCGGTGTCGCCAGCGCCCACCCGAGTTCATTGCGATCGCCGAGTGCGTACACGACGAAGGTTCCGACCGCCAGCGCCACCACCGCCGCGACGTAAACCATCGCAGCCCGCAACGCACCTGGGTCATGCCACCGCTTCTCGACGTCGTTGGTCATACCTAGCGACTTCCCCGCGCTCGCAGCGCGAAACTGATCACGAAGCGCAATGACGGCAGGCCGAGCACGCTGAGTACAGTCATCCTTGAAAACCACGCAGACGGGACGAGATGGACGATCACGCGGACGAATCGTTCGAGGCCGTTCTGCGTTACCTGCGTGACACCAGGGGCGTCGACTTCACCGGATACAAGCGCACTTCCCTGATGCGGCGGGTGCGGCATCAGATGGAACACACCGGAGTGCAGACATTTGAGGAGTATCTCGATGTGCTGCAGGCGAGTTCGGATGAATTCGCGGCACTCTTCAACACCATCTTGATCAACGTCACGTCGTTCTACCGCGACCCCGAAGCGTGGCAGTTCATCCACGACGAGGTCGTTCCCGCCGTCCTGGCGCGTCGCGGTTCCGACGAACCCATCCGCATCTGGAGCGCGGGCTGCGCGTCCGGCCAGGAGGCGTACACGCTGGCGATGGTGTTGGCCGATTCGTTGGAACCCCAAGCGTTTCGGCACCGCGTGAAGATCTACGCCACCGACCTAGACGAGCAGGCGTTGGCGCAGGCTAGAGCGGCCTCATACGACGCGAAGGCGGTCGCGTCGGTGCCCGAGCCTCTGCTCGCGCAGTACTTCGATCAGGTCAACGGTCGCTACCTGTTCAACAAGGACCTCCGCCGCGCGGTGATCTTCGGGCGCAATGACCTGGTGAAGGACGCGCCCATCTCGCGCGTCGACCTCCTGGTGTGCCGCAACACCCTGATGTACCTCAACGCCGAGACCCAGCAGCGGGTCCTGAGCCGACTGCACTTCGCCTTGGCGCCCGAGGGCACGCTGTTCCTCGGCCACGCCGAGATGCTGCTCAGCCACACCGACAAGTTCACGCCGATCGACCTCAAGCACCGCATCTTCCGACGGGCCGCCGGCTCCTCGAGCGAAATGAACAAGATGGACGTTCCCGACCCACGGATCGACCGCCATGGCAATCTCTCGGGGTTGGCACCCATTCGCGAACTGGCGTTCGGGGCCAGTCCCGTCGCGCAGATCGTGGTGGCGGGCGATGACACGGTCGCGATGATCAACCACCAGGCCGAGCAGACCTTCGGGTTGTCCGCGCGCGACATCGGCCGATTGCTTAGGGATCTCGAAGTCTCCTACCGCCCCGTCGAGCTGCGGGCCTACGTGGAGCAGGCCAAGGTCGAGCGCAGGTCCGCACGGATCCAGGACGTCAAGTGGCAGCGGCCTGGAACTGACGCCAGCTGGTTCGAGATTCACGTAAACCCGTTGGTGGACACCGAGAATGGGCTGATCGGTGTCTCGATCGCCTACTTCGACGTGACCGCCAACCGGATCCTGCTGGACAAGTTGGTACAGACCAACGGCCAACTCGAGGCCGCGTACGAAGAACTGCAGTCGACGAATGAGGAGCTCGAGACCACCAACGAGGAGCTCCAATCCACCGTGGAGGAACTCGAGACCACGAACGAGGAGTTGCAGTCCACCAACGAGGAACTCGAGACGATGAACGAGGAGTTGCAGTCCACCAACGACGAACTCCACACGATCAACGACACGTTGCGCGAACGCAGCGGAGAACTGGATGAAGCCAGGACCTTCTTGAATTCTCTGGTCAACTCACTGTCGATGGGCATGATCGTCGTCGACCGCGAGATGCACGTGGTGGAGTGGAACCGAGGCAGCGAGGAGCTGTGGGGTCTCCGGTCAGCGGAGACGCTGGGCGTCTCGCTCACCAGCCTCGACATCGGTCTGCCCATCACCGAGCTGAAGTCGTTGATCGGCAACGCGTTCGTGGATGCCGAAGCCATCGGTGAGGTCCGAGTGACCGCGATCAACCGGCGCGGCAAGCAGATCGAGCTGCGGGTGACGTGCACGTCGTTCCGCTCTGCCGAAGGGTCCATCGGCGGAGCGCTACTGCTGACGGAGGAAGCCGCCTGACCGATCACTACGCGACTGCTCCGACGTCAACTTCGTGACGGTGACGTCGTGGAACGCCGCCGCGGCCCGGTGCCGCTCGGCAGCCGACTGATGGCTGTCGCATTCGCCTTCAGATGCGGTGATCGCCGCCTGCTCGTGTGCAGCAGCCGCCCGCAGGTGGGCGGCCTTCGCCTCGACGTGCCGGCGCAGCGCCGCCCGCCCGGCTCGTAACGCGCGCTCGACGGCCTGCTCGGCGCGACGGTGGGCAACCAGTGCCAGCTCGGAAGTGACTGGTGCGCCAGTGTATAGTTCGGCGCGGCGGCGGCGAAGTTCTTCGGCCCTGGCCTGCGCCATTTCTCCGCGTTTGACGGGAGAAGACCATGCGTCGTCTCCGTCGATGTCCGACTTTCCCCGTGCGCTGGACATGTGACGTCTTCCGTTTCACAGTCCGTTGACGGCCTGCTCCCCAAGTATCCCCCGCGAGGGGCCGTTGGCAAGCAGGCCGGACGGCTTCCCCGTTTCACCGCCAATGACGCGGGTACGTCCGCGAACTGGTCACATCATGACCATCATGGGCGGCGAAGCCGTCGGGAAGGGGACGCAATGCGCGCTGCAATACTCGAAAAGCCTGGTGCCACACCATCGCTCGGCGAATTCCAGGATCCGACGGACCACGTCGTCGACGTTCGCCTCGCCGGATGCAACCCGGTCGACCTCGCATTGGCCGCGGGCCGGATGGGCACACCGCCCACGCCATCGGTCGTGGGGAAGGAGGGCATCGGCGCCAACGCCGACGGGCAGCGGATGTACTTCGACTCTCCACCGGCCCCTTTCGGCTCCTGGGCGCAACGGTGTTCGGTCGACCCGGACAGGACATTTCCCATTCCCGACGCTGTGGACGACGACCTCGCCGTCGCACTCGGCATCGCCGGGTTGGCGGCCTGGTTGCCCCTGACGAGGCACTCCGACGTGAGCAACGCGCCCGTCGGTGAGGGTGCGGGGTCGAGTGCCGACGTGCCGTTTCGCGCGCTTGCGGGCCGCACGCACGTCGGTCACCTCAACGACGACATGCCGTCCGAAGTTCTGCGGACCGGCTACGAGGAACTGATGCAGCACGCCGCCGCCGGACGGATTCAGGTGGAAACCCGCATCTACCCCCTGGACCAGGCGGTAGAGGCATGGCGCGCACAATCCGAGGGACCCCACGTCAAGATTGCGGTGGCACCGTGACGCGGGTCAGGTCCGAGCCGTCAGCGGCTGCGACGGGTCTGGCGTCGGTTGGCCTTCTCGATCGCAGAAACCAGGTCGTCCTTCGTCATCGTTGATCGTCCGGGAATGTCAAGGCGCCGCGCAACTTCGACGAGGTGCTTCTTGCTGGCATTGGCGTTGACCCCCTCGGCGGATTTGCCCTTGGCCTGCGGACCGCCACTCTCGGCGCGCTCGTCCGAAGGGCCGCGCTGGTCCTTCTCCTCCCAGTGATCGCCGACCTTCTCGTAACTGTGCTTGAGCGCGCTGTAGGCGACCCGGTGCGCCCGTTCACCCTCGCCGTATTCCTTGACCGCGGAGTCATGGGCTTTGGCAAAGGTTCGTTTGGCCTTGTCGCTTGACCGCTTCAACGTGCTGGGCAATTCACTTTCCTTGGCCTTGCCCGACTTCGACACTTTCGGCATGGGATTCCTCTTTCCTGATCGCCTGATTTCGGTGGCGGCTCTGCATCGACTACCCGCCCGCCGAGGGTGTAACCACCTCACCGTGGGGCACCCGGATGACATGGGTGTGGTCGTAATCGGTCAGATGGGTCGGGATCTGGCTCTTCGGACCGAGCGGCTGCCCGATGTCGGCGGTACCGAGCCGATCGTCGAACACGTCGAGCGGCACGTCGACTAAGGAACCCGGAGCAGTCCGCCCGACCGTACGGCGTCGAGATCCAATGCGCGATAACCGTATTCGTCGAACAACACCACGAGGCGGTCGGAGTCACCGTCGAGGACGACGCCGCGGCCCCATTCCCGGTGTTCCACGACGGTGTCGGCAGCGATGGCCGGATCGCCCATCGTCGCTTCGCGGCCGTCGTCGTTACAACACACGTCGCAGTTGCCGCAGGGGCGCGGGAGCTGGTCCCGAAGTAGCTCAGCAGGGTCTGTCGACGGCAGCGTCGAGATTCGACATACGACCGCATCATCTCGACGCGGGTCAGGTCGACGCGCTCGGCACGCTCGGCGACCTCGAGCGCTCCGGTGACCGCTTCCCGCACCGGAACGTCGGCACGTGCGTTTCGCGAGCGCGTAGGCGGCACGATCGTCGTCGGCACGAAGTGCAGGCAGTCGGTCCCCCCGGCAGCACGGTGATGTCCTCGACGCCCGCGGCTTCGCACCGTGCCACCACGTTGGCGCCGTGCGGTTCCTCGAACGCCGACTTGGTGACGAGCACGCGGGAAGGGATCCACAGGGTCGGCGACCCGGATGAAGCGCTGGCCGATTCGTCAATCATGTGTCTGTCTCAGGCGCGCGCGGCGCCGGTTTGATGCCGGTCCGGCGCACCGGTTTCGTGTCATCGCCTGAGTGATCGGTCACGCAGCTTTGATGGCCGCGATTGAGCACCCGGCAGCCGGGTATTTAACCGCGATGAACATCGACAAGTTCTGGAAAGCTCTCGAATCGAACCGGAATCTGGATCGGACCGGCGACGTCGTGCAGAAAGTGCTTCAGCCCGTCGTCGGACGCGGCGCCGCGAGGAACGTTCTCGGCGGCAAGTGGTTGGGTCATCCCGTTCATCCGGCGTTGGTGATGATGCCCCTCGGCGCGTGGTCGAGCGCGGTCGCACTCGACCTGGCCGGAAACCAGAGCGTCGCCGCCCGCCGGCTGATCGGGCTTGGCACGATCACCGCCCCTGCGGCAATCGCGACGGGATGGAGCGACTGGTCGAACCTGAACGTAGTGCAGCGCCGGGTGGGACTGCTGCATGCGGCCGCCAACGCCGTTGCGGTCACCCTCTTCTCGCTGTCGTATTGGCGGCGCGGGACCGTGACGGACAGAACCGCGCGAGTCACGGGGATCGTCGGCCTTCTGGCCGCTGGTGCCGGGGGTTCGATCGGCGGTCATCTCGCGTACCGACTCGGCGCGAATGTCACGGCAGGTCACCCTGAATTGGAGGCGGCGGCCGCATACGACCCCGCACAGCTGCCCGATGCCATGGAGCGGGCCAGCGGCCTCGACCAGTAGATGCCGGGCGTCTCGCCGTGATCTACCGCCGCTAGAGCGTCGTCGCGGCGCCACGGGCTAGCTTGATGATCCGGTCGGCCCAACCGCGACGCGCCATTTCTTGCTCGAAGTCGGCTAGCGGTGACGCGAACACGCCGTAGTCGTCGAAGTGCACCGGTATCACCTTCGGTAGGCCAAGTACATCCACCGCGGCGGTGCCCTGACGGCCGTCCATCGTCACGGTCAGCCCGAATGGAAGTCGGGCACCCGCGGGCAGCCGAGTCCCGCCGAGGTGCAACACACCGGCATGAATGGCGCCGAAACGGTCGGGGATGTCCGCCAGTTCGTCGATGAGCAGGGTGTCACCGGAGATGTAGAGACGCCGATCGATGGCACCGTCGACCGGTCCGATCTCCAGCATGGTGCCCATCACGGGCGGCAGTAATCGCCGCGTCCACAACGGCGCATGACGGCCTGGGAGTGCAGTGACGATGACACGGGACCTGGCTCCCACGAGGATGTGCGACTGCCACGTCGACAGGCCGGTCGCCCCTGCGAATCCACGGTGACGCAGTCGCTTGGCGGCGTGGTAAGTGGTCAGCACCGGCACCGAGTGATCGAGGTGGTTCTGCGCCACCCGGTCCCAGTGATCGCCGTGCATGTGAGACAGCACGATCGCGTCGATGGCAGGCAGTTGCTCGACGCGCAGTGCAGGCGCGTGAAGTCGCTTGGACACCAGGCCGTAGCCGAGGTATGCGTGTTGACCCTGGTGCAGGAAATTGGGATCGGTGAGCAAGGTGAGATCGCCGGTGGAGATCAGCGTGGTGGCGTTCCCGATGAACGTGACGGTGACTGGGCTCGATGCACTGGACATGTCGCCGGAGGTACCCGCTGTAGGTACGGCTATGCGTCGCTACTACCGCGACTAACCCCGTGCGCGGGGTACGTTGCGGCGGGTCAAACGCCGTGGCGAGTCGCTGACGCGGGTCGACGTCCACCGAGTGCCACGATTATCCTGCGGACATGACGCTCGACCAGGCGCCGCAGGGCGATGAGACACTTGTCGGCCGGTCCCCGACCGATGACAGCACACCCGCCACCGATGGCCAGGCGGTTCGCCCCATCGACAAGGCGCTGCTGGGCGGGGCGCCGCAACGCGTGGGCAGGTTCGAATACCGCTACGACACCGACTCGTGGACGTGGTCGGACACGGTCAGCCGGATGCATGGCTATGAACCCGGCGAAGTGGAACCGACCACTGAACTCGTCTTGAGTCACAAGCATCCGGAAGACCTGACAAGGGTGAAGGGGCTGTTGCATCAGTCAGCGGCGCCGTTCTCCAGTCGGCACCGGATCCGCACGGCCAGCGGGGACATCCGCAACGTCGTCGCAGTAGGCGATGCGGTCACCGACGCAGACAATCGCATCGTTGCG
>JAOPWT010000094.1 GCA_025965555.1 Mycobacterium sp. | reverse complement strand
GATCTGCATCGCATCGGCGTATTCGAGGATGTCCGGCCCACCGATGTCCCACGTGCGTGACTTCGGTACCGGCGCGTCGGCGGCCGCTGCGAGGTAGTGCAGCACGTCGTCGATGGCGATCGGTTGAATCTTGTTGCGCACCCACTTCGGGGTGGTCATCACCGGCAGCCGGTCGGTGAGGTGGCGGACCATCTCGAACGACGCCGAACCCGAGCCGATGACGATGCCCGCCTGCAGCACCACGGTCTCGACGCCACACTCCATGAGGATCTCGCCGACGGCGTTCCTGGACCGCAGGTGTCGGGACAGTTCGCCCGTCGGGTGCAGGCCCGACAGATAGACGATGCGGCGGACCCCCGCCTTCTCGGCGGCCTCGGCGACGTTGCGCGCCGAGCGCTCCTCCTCGCGGACGAAGTCAGACGATGTGCCCATCGAGTGGACGAGGTAATACATCACGTCGACGTCCTCGAACGCCGCGGCCAACGAGTCCGGGTCGCTCAGGTCACCACGCACCACCTCGGCCTTGTCGCGCCAGGGGCCATCGCGCAGCTTGTCCGGCTTGCGTGCCAGAGCCCGCACGGTCTGGCCTTGATCCACCAACATCGCGGCGAGGTGCCCGCCGATGTAACCAGTCGCCCCCGTCACCAGTGAACGGCGTGATTCAGCGTCCGACACCCGGTCTCCGTCCGTTAGTTACTGCTTCCTCCGGTATTCGGAGCAGGTGTCCCTACAGATGTCCGCAAGAAGGTCTACTCAAACGGGCAACCGGGGTTCGGTGCCTCGACGGACAGCGGGGCACCTGCCGCGTCGATGTAGACCACCCACATGACGACGGGGTCCGTGCCGAGGTTGCGGCCGATGTGCACGTGGTCCGGACCGCTCTCCTCGGTGATTGGTGCACCTGTCGGATAGACGCCGTCGACCGAGCAGTCAGCGAAGTCGTGAGTCAGTGTGCCTGCCCGGATCACACCGAACACCCGCCCGGGATGCCAGTGCCACCCGGTGCTGCCACCCGGCGCGATGGTGATCTGCTTGGTGACGAAGTCGTGTCCGTCGACGGTGGATTGGGACAGAGTCTCGGCCTCCAGGCCGAGGCTCGGGGTGGCGGACGCCGTCGCAGCTGGACCGGACGACGCCAACAGTGTCGCCACCGAGGCGGGGATCAGCCAGCGAACAGTGTTCATGGTGGGTCAGCGTGTCACACCCCTCGGCGCGGCGTGCCGGGGTCGGCAGATCTACGTCAGCGGCATGGAATGTGCACCGCGATCGTTGCGACCGGTACCCTTGGGCGCGATGAGCGAGGATCAGCGGGCCGGCGACAGCGGCGCCTCCTACGCATCTGCCGGAGTGGACATCGAGGCGGGTGACCGCGCAGTCGAACTGTTCAAGCCGCTTGCGAAGAAGGCGACGCGACCGGAGGTACGGGGCGGTCTCGGCGGATTCGCCGGGTTGTTCGCCCTACGAGGGGGATACCGCGAACCGTTGCTTGCGTCGTCGACAGACGGCGTCGGCACCAAGCTTGCGATCGCCCAGGCGATGGACAAGCACGACACGGTCGGTCTGGACCTGGTGGCGATGGTGGTCGACGACCTCGTCGTCTGCGGGGCCGAACCGTTGTTCCTCCAGGACTACATAGCCGTCGGCCGCACCGTACCCGAACGCGTCGCCGAGATCGTCTCGGGCATTGCCGATGGCTGCGTGATGGCAGGGTGCGCGCTGCTCGGCGGTGAGACCGCCGAACATCCGGGCCTGATGTCTCCTGATCACTACGACATCTCCGCGACCGGGGTGGGCGTGGTCGAGGCCGACGACGTCCTGGGTCCCGATCGGGTCAAGCCGGGCGACGTGATCATCGCCATGGCCTCCACCGGGCTGCACTCCAACGGATACTCGCTGGCCCGCAAGGTGCTGCTGGAGATCGATCGGGGCAACCTCGCCGGACACGTCGAGGAATTCGGCCGCACGCTGGGCGAAGAGCTTCTCGAGCCGACGCGCATCTACGCCAAGGACTGCCTCGCGCTGGCCGCCGAAACTCAGGTGCGCACGTTCTGCCATGTCACCGGCGGCGGGCTGGCGGGCAATCTCGAGCGCGTCATCCCCAACGGGCTGAGTGCCGAGTTGGACCGCGGTACCTGGACGCCTGCCCCGGTGTTCGCGATGATCGCCCAGCGAGGGCGCATCGAACGCGCGGAGATGGACAAGACGTTCAACATGGGTGTCGGCATGGTCGCCATCGTCGCGCCGGAGGACACCGACCGTGCGTTGGCGATATTGACTGCCCGTCACCTGGACTGCTGGACCCTCGGCACCGTCGAGAAGGGTGGCAAGGGAAAGTCCCGCGCTCAGTTGGTCGGGCAGCACCCGAGATTCTGAACGCGGGTCGTCGGCCCGGTAGGAGCAAACCGCTCAGCGACGCCAGTCGTCGTCGTCGGCCCAACGGTCGTCTACCGGCCCATCACCGTTCAGACTCTCCGGCTCGGGGGACCCGGAACCACCAAGTTCCTGCTGTAACCGTTGAAAATCGGTTTGTGGCGAGCTGTACTTAAGGTCACGAGCAACCTTCGTCTGCTTCGCCTTCGCCCGTCCGCGGCCCATAGGGGACCCCCTCGCGCAATAACGGAGCGGCCCGATTAGCAGGCGGCTCCGATCTGAATGTGTTTTATCGTCCTGTCAACACTTTACCGTGCCTGGCGGTCTCATGCTGGCAGGCCCGTCCCCGCGGCGGGCGCGGCGACCCACGGTTCAACGCTGGTTGCTTCGCAGACGTTCCACGGCGCGTCGTCCAGCACCGACCGCGGCGGCCGCAGGCATCGAATCCGGATCGATCAGAGCGCTTACGGCGGTCTCGCCGCCGGTCGTCAACTGAGTGTCGGCAGGCACCCCTCGCTTGAGTAGGGCCACCGCGATCGGGCCTAGATCGACGTGGTCGACGACGGTGCCGAGCCGTCCGATCGGGCGTCCAGCGGCCAGCACCGGGTCACCCGTCACCGGTCGGTCCGCCGAGCCGTCCAGGTGCAGCAGGACCAGCATTCGCGGCGGTTTGCCCAGGTTGTGGACGCGGGCGACGGTTTCCTGGCCGCGATAGCAGCCCTTGTCGAGGTGGACGGCACCGTCCCCAGGGCCGCCGATCCACCCCACCTCATGGGGAATCGTTCGCTCGTCGGTGTCGACGCCGAGGCGGGCCCGCACTGTCGCCGCCCGGTGTGCCTCGTACGCCCAGACCCCTGCCGGCTGCACACCCGCAGCGATCAGCCGGTCCAGCCAGGCGCGGACCGCACCGCGCGGCACCACCAGGTCGACCTCGCCGCCGCGAATGGTGCGGATGAATCCGCCGTCTGCCAGCGGTGATGCGGATGCCACGGCAGGTAGCGCAGTGACGCCGATGGCCTCGAGCAGGGTCGGATCACCGATCTGCGGACCGAGTAGGGACAGCACCGCGAGGTCCGCGGGGTCGGCGACGACGTCGGCCCAGAAGATCATCTTGCGGAGGTAGGCCAGCAACGGGTCACCGCGCCACGGTTCGGTGTCGATGATCGTGACGCCGTCGAGTTGGGTCTGCAGCCAGTGATCTTCAACACGACCCTGCACGTCGAGGCTCAGATTCTCGACGACGGAGCCGTCGGGAAGATCGCTCACGTGCTGGGTAGAGATGGTATGCAGCCACGTCTGACGCTCGGAACCCGTGAGCTGGATGGTCGCCCGGTGGGAACGGTCCACCACCACGACGCCGGTCTCCGCAGCGCGTTGTTCGCCGAACGGGTCGCCGTAGTGCCACGTGGCGCCGGCGTCGGGGCCTGACTCAGGCGCGGGGATTGCAGACATCCTTCCAGCGTACGGAGGTCTCGCGGCATTACCCTCATGGCCCATGGCGACCCGCAGCGAGATCGTCGTCACTCTCGACGGCCAGGCCATCGAAGCCCACCGACCCGTCGGGTATGTGGACGACCCGATGTTCCTCCGCGGTGACGGCGTGTTCGAGACCCTGCTGGTCCGCGGCGGCCGACCCTGCCTGCTGGAAGCACACCTCGCGCGACTGGCGCGCTCCGCCGCGATCACCGGGCTGCCACGGCCCGAGCCGGATCGTTGGCGGGCCGCGACGATCGCCGCGTGCGCGCAGTGGCCCGACAGCGCCGACGCGGTACTCAGGATGGTGTTCGGACGCGGGCGGGAAGGCACGTCGACGGGTTTCGTCACGCTGTCGGAGCTGCCCGACCGGGTACTTGTTTCGCGGCGCGACGGGGTGTCGGCGATGACGCTGGATCGCGGGGTGACCGCAAGCGGCGGCGCGACCGCGCCGTGGTCGGTGGCGGGGGCCAAGTCGCTGTCGTACGCCGTCAATGCCGCTGCCCTACGTCACGCCGACCGCCTCGGCGTCGGTGAGGTGGTGCTGGTGAGCGCCGACGGTTTCGTCCTCGAGGGACCCCGATCGAGCGTGGTGATCGCCGATGGCGACGGCGTGTTGGCGACCCCTCCGCCGACGATGCCGATCCTGCCAGGCACCACGGTGCAGGCAGTCTTCGACGTCGCCCGCTCGCACGGCACCCTCTGCGAAGAGCGGCCGATGCGAATCGAGGATCTTCTTGCCGCTCATGGCGTTTGGCTGCTGTCGAGCGTCACGCTGGCGGCGAGGGTGCACACGCTGGACGGCCAAGTGCTGCCCGCGATGGCCGAGAAGGTTGACATGGCAGCGATCGTCGATGAAGCGGTCGTCCGTCCCCGTTGATCGACGGCTCCAAAACTGGTTGTCGGCCCAAGCTTTCGGGAGTACCTTCGCTTTTACACACGGAAGGAGGTGGTCCAGAAATTGATTGACTCATGGACAAGTGAGGTGGCTGCCAGCTAGCAGCACCGGGTGTTTACCAGCGTGCGCTGGCGAATTCCCTGCAGCCACCCGGCCCCCGAGCCCCTCGGTCCGTCCAACCAGGAACCCAAGGCTCGGGGGCCGCTCCATGTCTGGACCCGTCAGGTCGACACGCCGCCGAGGTCGGGACTGGTTCGCGCTAGCCGACGTGTCGGGACAGCCGCGCGGACAGATGCGGAACGAGCCCGCCGTCGGCGTCCACGCGTTCCTCGACGTACGCAAGGTCACCGCCCTCGACGATGCCGTAGAGCCGCTTGGCGCCGCCGACGAGCACTCCCGACTTGCTACGGGCCAGTGCGTCGGTGGCCAACTCCCACGACGACTGGTTGAGCGGGTGGCCGTAGAAGAGCTCGACGTACCCGGCGGAGTGGGCCAGAAGCAACTCGATGGCCTGCGACTCCGCGGGATCGTCTGGGTCGTTCACGAACCGCCAGAATCCGGATTCGCGAAGCGATGGCTTCAGGTACTCGCCGGTCTCGGAGAGCAGCCAGGAGCGTGCTTCCCAGTTCAGGTATTCGCCGCCATCGTGGGAGACGATGATCTGCTGGCCGAACGGGTAATCGCCGTCGGTGCCGCGACCCGTGCCCTCGCCGCGCCACACCCCCACCAGCGGCAGCAGCGCCAGTAGCGCGTCGTTGAGGCTGACGCCTTGACGCAGATTGGCGGTGTCGGCAGAAACCGGTAGATCGTCGAATGCCGGGAGGTTTCGGGCGGCCGTGATCTTGGCGCGCTCGATGGCGGCCGCTACCGCGCGGTCCGCTGAACCGGGAATGATCGAACCCGCGGAATTGGAGTCTGCGGGGTTCTCGTCGGCAGTCACAAGTCGTCGGTGATCAGCCGGTACACCGCATACAGGGCGAACCAGGTGATGACGACGACGGCCGCGACAAGCATGATCTCGAAGAAGAGCACCACGTCGTTGAGTCTAGTTCCTCAGCGGTGCCCCGACACGTCGGGGCACCCGCTCATCGGGTGAAGCTCGGGGCGAGCTGGATTGCCCAGCTCCTCCTCGGCTCGTCCCTCACCGCATCGTCGCTACGCGACCTTGACGTCGACTTCGTGGATTCCGGCGCCGGACGGCGCCACGCTGGCGTCGCCGTTGCCCGCAGGTGATAGGGCGCGCAGCGTCCACGTGCCCGGGGCGGCGAAGAACCGGAAGTCACCGGTCGCGGATGCGACGACCTCGGCGGTGAACTCGTCGGAGGCGTCGAGCAGGCGCACGAACGCCCCCCCGACGGTCTGGCCTGCGCCGTCGACGACGCGGCCGGTGATGACCGTTTCCTTCTCGAGGTCAACGCTGGAGGGCAACGTCAGTCCTTGCTTCGGTGCAGAGCACATATCAACTTCCCAACTCGATCGGGGCCCCCACCAGGGAGCCGTATTCAGTCCAACTGCCGTCGTAGTTCTTGACGTTCGTGTGGCCGAGGAGTTCCTGCAGCACGAACCAGGTGTGCGACGAGCGCTCACCGATCCGGCAGTAGGCGATGGTCTCCTTGGAGCCGTCCAGGCCTGCCTCGGCGTACAGCTTCTCGAGGTCGGCGTCGGACTTGAAGGTGCCGTCCTCGTTCGCGGCCTTGCTCCACGGCACGTTGATGGCGCTGGGGATGTGGCCCGCCCGCTGGCTCTGCTCCTGGGGCAGATGCGCAGGCGCGAGGATCTTGCCGGAGAACTCATCGGGGGAGCGGACGTCGACCAGGTTCTTGGTACCGATGGCGGCGATCACCTCGTCGCGGAAGGCGCGGATCGCGGTGTTGGGCGGGGCGGCGGCGTAGGACGTCGCCGGGCGGTTCACCGCGTCGGCGGTCAGCGGACGCCCGTCGAGCTCCCACTTCTTTCGACCACCGTCGAGCAGCTTGACGTCCTGGTGTCCATAGAGCTTGAAGTACCAGTACGCATACGCGGCGAACCAGTTGTTGTTTCCGCCGTAGAGCACGACGGTGTGGTCGTTGGCGATGCCCTTGTCGGACAACAGCTTGGAGAACTGCTGCTGGTCGACGAAGTCGCGCTTGACCGGGTCCTGCAGGTCGTCGCGCCAGTCCAGCTTCACTGCGCCCGCGAGGTGGCCGCCGTCGTAGGCGCTGGTGTCCTCGTCGACCTCGACGAAGACGACGTTGGGCGCGTCGAGATTGCTCTCGGCCCAGTCGGCGGTGACCAGGACGTCGGAGCGTGCCATGGATGAAATCCCTTCGATTGCTTAATGTTTCGGCGTTTACGCCGGGGTGGGTGTGTTGCGGAAACGTGCGACGAGCGGGTAGAGCTGGCAGCCGAGGCAAATGCCGAAGGCCGCGTTGAGGAAGGCCGCGATCAACGCGAAGGCGGTGAGGACGAGTCCGACCGTGACCAGGCCCGTGGCGAAGCCGATGGCTCCGATGCCGGCGAACACGAAGCCGACCAGCTGGGCGAACTTCAGTGGCGCAACGGGCTCCCGCTGCGTCACCGGGCCCAGCCGCGGCGCGACGAACCTGGCGAACACGCGACCGTAGGGATGGCTACGTGGGCCGCCGATGGCTCCGATCGCGAACACCACGGCCTGCAGTCCCAGCACGATGGCGGCGGCCACGGAGCTGTACGCCGACACGATGAGGGTGGCCACGATGACCGCGGTGGTGAGCCAGGCGGTGAAACGCGGCCCACGGACGTCGACCTGATCTGGTCCGGTGGTCTGGTTCGGCACGAAGTACTCCTGCTGTTGTCGAGATGTCTGGGCGTGGGCATGCCAGAAGGGCTGCTCCGAGGCGACGCGAAGGGGCGCGCAGCTACTCAGCAGCTACAACAACAACAGCATCCCGCTACGCGGCACAGATCGACTGCACGGCGCTTGGTGAGCTTGAGCTCGATGCGGGGTGACACGCCCGACAGCCTACCCAATGACATGGCCATCAAGCCAATAGCGGTTCGAGAGCGGAGCGCAGGTCAGCGGCCTTGGGCACGCCCGAGCTGCGGTACCGCTGCCGCCCGTCTCCGTCGAAGATGAAGGTGGTCGGCAGCGACAGCACCGAAAGTTGCCGCGCGGCGGCCGGATTGGCATCCATGTCGATCTCGAGGTGCTCGACTGCAGGCAACTGTGCGCACACGTCGTCGACGACCCGCCGGACTCCCGCGCAAGGACCGCACCAGTCGGCACTGAAGTGCACGATCGCCGGTTTTCCCGCGGTCAGGCCCAGCTCGGGGAGGGCGGCGCCCGACGAGTCGGCTTCGGTACTGCGAAGAACGCCGTCGCGGCGGGTGAGCAGCTTCCCGACGACGAACGCCACCGCCAGTGCGGCCACCACCACTGCAACGACGACCGGAAGTGAAGAGCTCATGGGTGCCCTCCGTTCGCGCAAGCTTTCATCTCTGTCTGAACCCATCGAGGGCGATGGTTACTCCCGTGGTGATGCCTTCGATGATGATGTCGGAGCCTCTGGCGCCCTCGGTGGTGGGTGAAACCGCGAACGGCAGCTTCATCCCCGGCATCTTCATGTCGAACGCCGCGAGGACGGCTGCCTTCTTGTCGTCGGGCACCACCTGGTCGGCCGTGCCCGCGCCGGTGAGGACGTCGGTGGCTTTGAACACGAGGGTGGTGTCGTCGTCCTCTGGCGTCGACAGGTCGACCGACACGCTGACGCGCTTGTCGAAGCCCGCTGCGATGGGCGTTCCCGTGAAGACCAGCCCGTGGCTCTCCGAGATACCCGACTCCGTCGTCCCTCCGGTGGCGTCGTTGGTCTCCTTGGGTGGGGCTTCGACGAGCAGATCCTTGATGCCCATGAAGCGCCCGACGTGCGTCGAGTCGACGATGATGCGGCTCTCCAGCTTGCCGACCGGCAGCTTGGAAGCAGGGTTGATGAGCCACGACGTCTCGGTCAGGTCGACGGAATGCAGCGTCGCCTCCAGGGACACCTTGCCGACGACGGGGTGGTCGACGCCGCCTGCGCGGATCTCCACTTCCCGGTAGCGGTGGCCCATCGCCTGGGCCATGAACGGAAACCCGAGAATGCCGACCCATGGATCAAACGGCAGGTGGTTGGCCGCACGCACGGCGCGCGCCCAGTGGAATTCGGCGTAGATTGCCGTGCCGAAGTCGGTGCCCACGGTGCCGACCGCCACGGTCGTCACCGTCGCGACGAGTCCGATCAGCAGCTTGCGCACCCGGACATTCTGGCCTACGCCGACGGTGCTGCAACGCTCAGCGCGGCTAATTCCCAGGTTGCACGCTATCGTTGTGCCAGCGTCGGCCGGTAACGGCGGCGTGTCAGCCATGAATCTGGGAGATTGCCCGGACACCGACGTCGGGTGATCTTCCCGAGATGCGCTGGAGGACCCGTTGGATCTTTTGCTACTGACCGTCGACCCGCACCCCGAGTCGGTACTGCCGTCGTTGGCGCTTCTGGCGCACAACGTGCGCGCGGCACCCACCGAGGTGTCCTCGCTGCTCGAGGCGGCCACCGCGGACGTGGCGATCGTCGACGCCCGAACCGACCTGGCTGCTGCCCGCGGGTTGTGCCGCCTGCTCGGTACCACCGGCACGTCGGTACCCGTCGTGGCCGTCGTGAACGAAGGTGGTCTGGTGGCCGTCAACGTCGAGTGGGGCCTTGACGAGATACTGCTGCCGAACACGGGTCCGGCCGAGATCGACGCCAGATTGCGATTGCTGATCGGGCGTCGCGGCGGTGCCGCCGATCAGGAGAGCGCGGGCAAGGTCAATCTCGGCGAGCTCGTCATCGACGAGGGCACCTACACCGCCCGGCTCCGCGGACGCCCGCTCGACCTCACGTACAAGGAATTCGAGCTACTCAAATATCTGGCCCAGCACGCAGGCCGGGTGTTCACCAGGGCGCAGCTCCTTCAGGAGGTATGGGGCTACGACTTCTTCGGTGGCACCCGCACCGTCGACGTCCACGTGCGACGTCTCCGCGCGAAACTCGGTCCCGAATACGAGTCGCTGATCGGCACGGTCCGCAACGTGGGTTACAAGGCCGTGCGACCCGCCCGAGGCCGCCCACCGGTGCCGGAGACCGACTTGGGCGACGAATTCGACGATGCCTACGACCAGGATCCTGCGGGCTTCCCCGACGGCGTAGGCGACCCCCTGCGCACCCAGTGAGCGTAATTGCTTGGCGGACAAGTCTTTCCGACGTCGACCAGCGCCGCATCAAGGCCGTCTTCGACGCGACGGCCGCGCACGACGGCACGGCGCCGGTGGGGGACCAGGTGCTCCGCGAACTGCCGAACGACCGCACCAGACACCTCGTCGCCGAACTCGACGACGACGTCGTCGGCTATCTGAACCTGGTACCCGCTGCCGAGGACACA
Source organism: Mycobacterium sp. (assembly GCA_025965555.1). GTDB lineage: Bacteria > Actinomycetota > Actinomycetes > Mycobacteriales > Mycobacteriaceae > Mycobacterium. The sequence goes on along the minus strand of JAOPWT010000094.1, from coordinate 7,062 downwards.
CCGGCGATGGCCGAGGTCGCAGTCCACCCCGACGCACGCAGGCGGGGCATCGGGTCGGCCTTGATTCGCACGGGCCTCGCCGAGGGGGGCGATGGCGCCCGCGTCTGGGCGCACGGCAACCTCCAGCCCGCGAGGGCCACGGCCGCCGCACTCGACCTCGTCGCGGCCCGCGAGCTCCTGCAGATGCGCCGCCCGCTCAGTGACCTTCCGCCGGTGAAGGTCGCCGACGGGGTGGTGCTGCGCACCTACGCCGGGCCGAGCGACGACGCGGAACTGCTTCGGGTCAACAAAGCCGCCTTCTCCTGGCACCCCGAGCAGGGTGGCTGGACCGACGCGGACATCGCCGAGCGCCGCGGCGAACCGTGGTTCGACCCGGAGGGGTTGTTCCTGGCCTTCGACTCCAACCGGCTGGTCGGCTTCCACTGGACCAAGGTGCACGGGCCCGACCTCGGTGAGGTCTACGTCGTCGGTGTCGACCCCGAGGCCCAGGGGCGTGGGATCGGCGCGACGCTGACGCTGGTCGGTCTGCACCACCTCGCGGACCGGATCGGGGCGGCGGCCGAGGTGACGCTTTACGTCGAGGCAGATAACTCAGCCGCCGTGAAGACGTACGAGCGGCTGGATTTTTCGGTGTTTGCCGCGGACGTGGCGTACACGCTGCGTTAGCCCCTCAGCTGTGAAATCACTGAGGCTGTTCACCGCTCGTTCACCCTTCGTCAGCGATCCGTCCACCAGCGCCGCATACGTTGCCGTGGAGTCCTGAGGCAGACAAAAACGAAAGTGGGATCAGTGAAGCTCAATCGCTTTGGCGGAGGCATCGGCACTCCGGTATTGACATTGTTATCGGCTGCGGCACTCGCCACGATGACGATGACCGCGTGTGGCAGTGACAACAACTCAGCACCCTCGTCCAGCGCCGCGTCGGGATCCTCGTCCGCCGCCGCAGCCGCGGACTGCGGCGGCAAGGCCGCCCTGACCGCCGAGGGATCGACCGCCCAGCAGAACGCCATCGCCGAGTTCAACAAGGCCTGGGGACAGGTCTGCCCGGGCAAGACCCTGTCGTACAACCCCACCGGTTCGGGCGCGGGTGTCACGCAGTTCATCGCCAAGCAGGTCGACTTCGCAGGCTCTGACTCGGCGCTGTCCGCCGATCAGGTCGCCCCGGCCGCCGCACGCTGCGGTGGCAACCCGGCATGGAACCTGCCGCTGGTGTTCGGCCCGGTAGCGCTGGCCTACAACCTCGACGGCGTCGACAAGCTGGTCGTCAACGCCGACGTGGTGGCCAAGATCTTCACCGGTGCGATCACCACCTGGAACGACCCGGCCATCGCCGCGCTCAACAGCGGTGCCACCCTCCCCGACACCAAGATCACCCCGATCTACCGCTCGGATTCCTCGGGCACCACCGACAACTTCCAGAAGTACCTGACCGCCGCCGCTCCGGCGACGTGGACCAAGGGCGCGGGCAAGGAGTTCCAGGGCGGCGCGGGCGAGGGCGCGCAGAAGTCGTCCGGCGTCGTGCAGGCCGTGCAGGCCACGCCGGGCGCCATCGGGTATGTCGAGAAGAGCCCGGCGGCGGCGGCGAACCTGCCGTTCGCGCAGATCGACAACGGCGCGGGTGCGGTGGCGCTGACCGACGAGACGACGGCGAAGGCCGTGGCCGACGCCAAGTTCAAGGCCGAGGGCATGGATCTCACGCTGGATCTCGACGCGCTCTACGCAACGAAGGAAGCCGGCGCCTACCCGTTGATGCTGGCCACCTACGAGATCGTCTGCTCGAAGGGCTACGACGCCGACACCGCCGCCGCGGTGAAGTCGTTCCTCACGGTATCGGCCAACCAGGGCCAGGCCACTCTGTCCCAGGCCGGCTTCGTCCCGCTGCCCGACAGCTTCAAGGAGCGGTTGCTCAAGTCCGTCGACGCAATTGCGTAGTTGCCTGGCGCACGCGCTTCAACGCGGTGAGGATGGGTTCTGGAACCTATGACCGACAACGGGATGACAGTGACGACACCGAACCCAACCGGTGCGGGATCGGGCGAAGTAATCGCATCGCCCTTTCCCGCTCCGGAACCCATCTCCACCAATCCCTCCAAAGGCGCGAAAGTGCGCCTGGGGGATCGGATCTTCGGCGCCCTGGCCGAAGGTGCGGGCATCCTCGTGGTCGTTCTCATCGCGGCCATCGGGGTGTTCCTGTTGTGGCGCGCAATCCCGGCGCTGAGCCGCAACAAGGAGAACTTCTTCACCTACGGCGGCAACTGGATCACCACGGACACCTCGGCGATGCACTTCGGCATCCTCGACCTGCTCCAGGTGACGGTGTTCGTCTCGGTGTTCGCGCTGGTGCTGGCGATGCCCATCGCGCTCGGTATCGCGATCTTCCTGACCCAGTACTCGCCGCGGCGGTTGGCGGGTCCGCTGGCCTACGTGGTCGACCTGCTGGCGGCGGTGCCGTCGATCGTCTACGGCGTGTGGGGTCTGTACGTGCTGGCGCCGGTGCTCAAGCCATTCGCCTTGTGGCTCAACCACAACTTGGACTGGCTGTTCCTGTTCAAGACCGGCACTGCATCGGTGGCCGGTGGCGGCACCATCTTCACGGCAGGCATCGTGTTGGCCGTCATGATCCTGCCGATCATCACCGCCGTGTCCCGCGAGGTGTTCATCCAGACGCCGCGCGGTCAGATCGAGGCTGCCCTGGCCCTCGGTGCCACCCGCTGGGAGGTGGTACGCACGACGGTGCTGCCGTTCGGCCTGTCGGGGTACATCAGTGGCGCGATGCTCGGCCTCGGCCGCGCGCTCGGTGAGACCATTGCCCTGCTGATCATCCTGCGCGGCACGCAGACGGCGTTCGGCTGGTCGCTGTTCGACGGTGGCTACACCTTCGCCAGCAAGATCGCCTCCGCGGCGAGCGAGTTCAACGACCAGTACAAGGCGGGTGCCTACATCGCGGCGGGCCTGGTGCTGTTCATCCTGACATTCGTGGTGAACTCGGCGGCCCGCGCCGCGGTCGCCGGAAGGGGCGCAAAGTCATGACGGCCACACTCGACCAACCGGTCAAGGCGCCCACCTTCCAGGGTGTCAGTGCCCGCCGGAAGGCGACCAATACCGTTGCCACGGTGCTGGTCTCGGCCTCGGTGCTGATCGCGCTGATTCCTCTGATCTGGGTGCTCTACTCCGTGATCAGCAAGGGTATGGCCGCGGTCACCTCCCCGGTGTGGTTCACCAATTCGCAGGCCGGGACGACGGCGTTCTCGCCGGGCGGCGGCGTGTATCACGCGGTGATGGGCACGCTGCTGCAAGGGCTGGTGTGCTCGATCATCTCGATCCCGATCGGCGTGATGGTCGCGGTGTACCTCGTCGAGTACGGCGGTGGCACGCGCCTGGGCAAGGTCACCACCTTCATGGTCGACATCCTCACCGGTGTTCCCTCGATCGTGGCGGCGCTGTTCATCTACGCGCTCTGGGTGGCCACGCTCGGGTTCGAGCGGTCGGGCTTCGCCGTCTCGCTGGCCCTGGTGCTGCTGATGATTCCGGTGATCGTGCGCGCCACCGAGGAGATGCTGCGCATCGTGCCGATGGACCTGCGCGAGGCGAGTTACGCACTGGGCGTACCGAAGTGGAAGACCATCGTCCGCATCGTCATTCCGACGGCGTTGTCGGGCATCGTCACCGGCATCATGCTTGCGCTGGCCCGCGTGATGGGTGAGACGGCCCCGCTGCTGATCCTGGTGGGCTACGCCGCGTCCATCAACTTCGACATGTTCGGCGGCTTCATGGGCTCGCTGCCCGGCATGATGTACGACCAGATCTCGGCAGGTGCCGGTGCCAACCCGATCCCGACCGACCGGCTGTGGGGTGCGGCGCTGACGCTCGTCCTGCTGATCGCCATCCTCAACATCGCGGCACGGCTTGTCGCAAAGATCTTCTCTCCCAAAAAGGTTTAGGAGCTTACCGTGGCCAAGCGCCTCGATCTCAAAGACGTCAACATCTACTACGGGTCGTTCCACGCCGTAGCCGACGTCGCGCTGTCGGTGCAACCGCGCAGTGTGACGGCCTTCATCGGTCCGTCGGGCTGCGGCAAGTCGACGGTGCTGCGCACCCTCAACCGCATGCACGAGGTCATTCCCGGTGCCCGCGTCGAGGGCTCGGTGCTGCTCGACGGTGAGGACATCTACGGGGCAGGCGTCGACCCCGTCGGTGTGCGCAAGACCATCGGCATGGTGTTCCAGCGCCCGAATCCGTTCCCCACCATGTCGATTCGCGACAACGTGGTGGCAGGCCTGAAGTTGCAGGGCAGGCACAGCAAGAAGGCACTCGACGAGGTCGCCGAGCGTTCGCTCAAGGGCGCCAACCTGTGGAACGAGGTCAAGGACCGCCTCGACAAGCCGGGCGGCGGGTTGTCCGGCGGCCAGCAGCAGCGTCTCTGCATCGCCCGCGCCATCGCGGTGCAGCCCGACGTGTTGCTGATGGACGAGCCGTGCTCGGCGCTCGACCCCATCTCGACGCTGGCGATCGAGGACCTCATCGCCGAGCTGAAGCAGGACTTCACGATCGTCATCGTCACGCACAACATGCAGCAGGCCGCCCGCGTCAGCGACCAGACCGCGTTCTTCAACCTGGAGGCGACGGGCAAGCCGGGCAGGCTGATCGAGATCGACGACACCGAGAAGATCTTCTCCAACCCGACGCAGAAGGCCACCGAGGACTACATCTCCGGCCGCTTCGGCTAGAGCCCCGCTAGGGCACCAGCACTACCCGGGTTCCCGACGGCTCCGCCGCGGTCCACGCCTGCTCGACGTCGACCAGAGGTTTGGCCTGCACGCGTAGGTGCAGCCGACCGTCGGCCACCATGGTGAACAGCTTCGGCAGCGCCTCGGTGCGGATGCGCCCCATGACTTCCGGTGGCACGCTGCCAGGCCCGACTCCGCAGATGGTGATGCCGGCACTACGGAGAATGCCCGCGGGCAGGTTCATCGTCAGCCCGGCCATCGACCCGATCTGAACGAATCGGGTGCTGTGATAGCGGGCCGCCAACTCGTTGCTGCCAAGGGCCGCCAGCACCTGTTCGGCCGGCTCGCCCCAGAGGTAGTCGAGAACCGCGTCGAAGGGGCGCTCGGCGTGCATCGTCGCCACTCGCGCACCCAGATCCTCCTCGCCGAGGGCGATGGCGTCGTCGGCGCCGACGGTGCGCAACCACTGCAGCCGAGCGGCGTCTCGGCCCGCCACGACGACCCGATCTGCCCCGAACGCCGACTTGGCCAGTTGAACGGCAATCGAGCCGGTGACCCCCGTGGCCCCGAGCACCAGGACGTGGTCGCCTGGCTGGACTGCAGCGGCACGCTCCAATGACGCCCATGCCGACACACCGGGATTGGGAATGGCCGCGGCGATGACGGAGTCCACGTCGTCCGGCAGGACGAGCGCGCCTGCCGGGTCGATCAGCGTGCGTTCGGCCATCATGCCGTAGGGCTTGACCGGGCCCGTGTAGATCCGGGTGCCGTCTCGAGTCGCGCGACTCCGTCCACCCCGGGGATGGCGGGCAGTTCGATTTGCTTGCTGGCGTAGTGCGTTCCCGATACCAGGGCCCGACTGAGATTGGTCAGCGCAGAGGCTTCCACGGTCGCGATCACCGCGCCGTCGCGGGCGACGGGCTCGAGGTGGTCAAGGTAGACCGGCACCTGTCCCCACTGCTCGACAACTGCTGCCTTCATCGTCGGCTCCTATGTGGTCGAGGCCCATCGGCAGCTGCACGACGAGATGGCCATGGGAATTAACGACTTCCTGCAGGCGTACAGCAATGCCGATCTACAGGTGGTCGCGACGGTGCTTCAAGATCTGCTGTCGACCAGAAAGGTCGGCGTGCGGATCTCTCGTCACTGAGGCGCGGGAACGGCTTCCTCGTCGGGGAAGCGGCCGGTGACCTGGAAGATGACGCGCCGGGCCACCTCCACCGCATGGTCGGCGAAGCGCTCGTAGAACCGGCTCAGCAGAGTGACGTCGACGGCCGCCGTGACGCCGTGCTTCCACTCACGGTCCATCAGCACCGAGAAGAGGTGGCGGTGAAGATCGTCCATCGCGTCGTCGTCTTCCCGGATGCGCGCAGCCTTCTCCGGGTCCCGGGTCACCAGCACTTCCTGGGCACTGTTGCCGAGATCCACTGCGACCCTTCCCATTTCGGCGAAGTATCCGTTCACTTCCTCGGGAAGGGTGTGCTGGGGATGGCGACGGCGAGCAATCTTGGCGACGTGCAGCGCCAAGGCGCCCATCCGGTCGACGTCGGCGACGATCTGGATCGAGCTGACGATCGCGCGGAGATCACCAGCGACGGGAGCCTGCAATGCGAGAAGCACGAATGCTGCTTCCTCGGCACGCGCGCTCATCGCGGCGATCTGCTCGTGGTCGGTGATGACCTGCTCGGCCAGCACCAGGTCGGCTTGCAGCAGGGCCTGGGTCGCGCGCTCCATGGCTCCACCGGCAAGCCCGCACATCTCGCCGAGTTGGTCTGTGAGAGCAGCCAGTTGCTCGTGGTAGGCGGTACGCATGTACGAAGCCTACGGGCTGACCATGAAGATCGTCACGACCTCGACGGTGAACGAAGGGTGAATGCCACCTGCCACGATGGTGCTTGGAGAAGTCACTCGCACGTGGTGTCGGCGGCGTTGGTGACGGTCAGATCCTCGGGGAGGTGAGTCGTCTCGCTGCTGCGATCGTGCATGACGTGCACCTGGACCGACGAGCCGCTGGGCCGAGGAGCGTTGACCGAAGCGAAGTCGGAACCCAGCACCACCCGGACGACGTTGCCCATCCCGGACACGCGCTCGATGGTCGGGATCGCCGGGTTGGCGAACGACGAGGCGACGGTAGCGGCGGCCTGTTCGTTGCCGGAGGAGAAGAACACCGTCGTGGAGTCCAGCGGACCGGGGTAGTCGTCGGGGGTGTCGACGTTGAAGCCGTGTTGCTGAAGATCGCTCGCGGCGGTCGACGCCAGGCCGTCCTCGCCGGTCGAGTTCGACACCCGGACGGTGATGTCGCCGGGGCTGGTGGTCACCGCGTCGACCAGCTCGC
>JAOPWT010000063.1 GCA_025965555.1 Mycobacterium sp. | reverse complement strand
GACCCCGAACCACCACCCCCACCACACGCCGCCAACCCCGCCACGCCACCCACCGCCGCAGCCCCCACCGCCGCCGCCACCAAAAACTGCCGCCGCCCCAACCGGGCGTCACGGAGGCCGGGTTGCTGTGTCGCGCCTGTATGGTCGACCATCGGGTGACTCCCATCCTGTGTCATGAAGTTCTTGCGGCCTAGGGAGATTCGGCGATGTCAGAGCCGACCGGCCCGTCGGCCCGCGATGGGCAGCAGCGAGAACGGACGAGTTCCAGTCGACGAAGCTTCTTCGGTGCGTTCAGGGTGTGCCTGACCGCGGGCGTCTTATGTCGGAATGGCTACGTACGATTTAAGTGTTGAATATCTCGTTCCTGATGAGTAGACGCCAAGTGTGAATACGCAGCGCAATTTACTGCACAGAACGTTCACCTAGGAAGCGGGTGCGCAAAGACTTGTTGAGGGCGACCAGCCGCCCAACGGCAATCCACGCCCTGTCTCAGGCAGATCGCCGACCTGAACCAGTTCCCGACTGAGCAGCGCTGCATCCTGCAGCACCCACGACACCCCGGTTCCCAACCAACTGGTTGATGGTGATATAACTGCCGGATGCGCACCGGAATCTTCCTGAGCTATGCCAGCGGCTTCCGCGAGGCAGCCGATCAGGTGATCGAACTCGAGAAGTGCGGTGTCGACATCGCGCTGGTCGCCGAGGCTTACTCCTACGATGCGATCAGCCAGCTGGGCTACCTCGCGGCCAAGACATCGACGATGGAGTTGGGCTCCGGCGTCGTCCCGATCTACAGCCGCACGCCGACGCTCCTGGCGATGACGGCAGCGGGCGTCGACTACGTCTCCGACGGACGGTTCCGGCTCGGCATCGGCACCTCCGGCCCCCAGGTCGTCGAGGGCTTCCACGGCGTTCCGTTCGACGCGCCGATGGGTCGTACCCGCGAAGTCGTCGAGATCTGCCGCCAAGTCTGGCGGCGCGAGAAGGTCCAGTTCGACGGCAAGTACTACCAGGTGCCCCTGGCCGCCGACCGGGGCACGGGGCTGGGCAAGCCGCTGAAGCTAATCAATCACCCTGTCCGCGAACGTATTCCGATTACCATCGCCGCGCTCGGACCGCAGAACGTCCAACTGACCGCGGAGATCGCCGAGGGCTGGCAGCCGGTGTTCTACTACCCCGAGAAGGCCGACGACGTCTGGGGTGACGCGCTGCGCGCCGGGGCCGCGAAGCGCGATCCCGCACTCGGCCCGCTCGACGTCATGGTCTCGGCCAGCCTGGCCATCGGCGACGACGTGGACGACCGGCTGTCGTGGGCGAAACCCCAACTGGCGCTGTACATCGGCGGCATGGGCGCCCGCGGCAAGAACTTCTACCACAACCTGGCCACCCGCTACGGGTTCGGCGAGGTCGCCGACCACATTCAGGATCTGTATCTGGCGGGCGAGAAGGAAGAGGCCATCGCCGCGGTGCCCGACGAGTTGGTGCGCAACGTATCGCTGATCGGCCCAGCCGGTTTCGTCAAGGAGCGATTGGCTGCCTACGCCGAAGCCGGCGTTACCACCATGCTGGTGCACCCGCTCTCCGGCGACGACCGCGAGTCCGTCAGGTTCTGCGAGGAACTCGTCGCCCTCGCGCACTGAGCTAGACGAGCAGGGCGCCGCCCTCGACGCTGAGCACCGTGCCGGTGCTGAAGGTCTGCTCCATGCAGTAGACGTAGGCACGTGCGGCGTCGCCGACCTCGCCGATGCGGCCGAGTGGGATTCGTTGCGCCTCTTGGTCATACAACGCGGTCCGGTCGGCCTCGGACATCGAATCCCACAGCGGGGTGCGGATCACGCCAGGTGCGACGGCATTGACGCGGATGGGTGCCAGTTCGACTGCAAGTGCCGTCGTCAGGGCGTTCATCGCGCCGCACAGGCTGACCGGAAGTGCCCCGAATCCCGGCTGCCACGCCGCGGTACCACTGGTCAGCGTCACCGATCCGCCCGCACGGAGGCGGGGCCCGAACACCCTCACCGCGCTCAGTGCGCCGATGAACCGCGTTTGTAGGAACCCGGTGATGATCTCGGGGGTCAGGTCGGCCAGTTGCGCCAACTCGAGTGACTCGCCCGCGGTGTACACCAGATGATCGACGTCGCCGAACTCGTCGGCGAGGCGGTTCAGCGCGCCAGAGTCGCTGAGGTCGATGGTGGCCCCGCGGGCTCCCTCGGGAAGTTCGGCCAGTGCCCGATCGACGCTGGACTGCCGCCGGGACACCACGATCGGAGTGGCGCCACGCTCGGCAACGGCGCGGGCGACGCCGAGGCCGATGCCCGAGGTGCCACCGATGACGAGGACGTTCGTGTTCTGAAGGCTCATGACTCCACGGTCCGCGCGTCGGGCGCATCCGTCCAAGACCCTTTTCGTCGCGTGGCGATACCCTTGGGGTATGACCAGCGCCGACCTCGACATGCGCAAGTTGCGGTACTTCGTCGCCGTCGCCGAGGAACTGAACTTCGGGCGGGCCGCCCAGCGGCTGCACATCGCGCAGCCCGTGCTGTCCCGCCAGATCAAGTCCTTCGAAGACGACCTAGGCGTTCGCCTACTGGTCAGGGATACCCGCGGCACCAGCCTCACAGAGGCGGGCGCGCAACTGCTCAACGATGCCCGCTTCCTGCTGTCGGAGTCGAAGTCGTTGCGCGAGCGCCTTTCCCGTGCCGCTGCTCCAACCCGGGTGATGCGGATCGGCGTGATGCCCGGCCTGTTGGCCACCACCGCCGTGCGCACCTTCGAGGCATCGGACCCGAGCCACCGCGCCGAGGTGACCCCGGTCGGCTGGGCTGACCAGATCGAGGCCGTACTGAGCCGCCGGCTCGACGTGGTCTACGCGCGGGAGCCCATCGACCACCGCGGCCTCGGGACGGCCGCCCTGCTGCAGGAACCGAGGGATGCACTGCTGGCCGCCGACGATCCACTCGCATCGCGATCGGCATTGCTGCTGGCCGACCTCGCGTCCCATCGCCTGCTCCAGGATCCGGCCACCGTGCCGGAGTGGTACGCCATCGCGACACCCGAGCAGCGGCGCGCCGTCCGCAACACCGCCTGCACCATGGAGGAAAAGCTCGAACGCGTGGCGGCCCATGAGGGTTTCGCCATACTGCCGCGGTCGGCGACCGCGTTCTACCGCCGTCCCGACGTCTGCGTGGTGCCGATCGATGACATTCCACCCGGTCGCGTCACGCTGATCTGGGATGCCGCCACGGCCGACTCGGTGCGCGATGAGTTCGTCACCGCGGCGCTGGTGTGCCGCGATCAGACGATCTGACCGCCACCAGGCCTTCCGTCCGAAACTTCGGCCGAGAAGGGGTGGGCGCGGACGCTACTCCCCCACCTGCGGGAGTTCGTCCGCGGCGATCTCGCACGGCGTGGCCTGCGGAGCGGCTGGCGGCTCCGGTGGCAGCGGTGCCGGGGTCGGTTCGGGTTCCGGTATCGGTGCCGGGACCGGCTCGGCCAGCGGAGCAGACTGCTCTGGCACCGGCTCATCGGCGACCTCCTCGGCCGGTTGTGCCTCTGACTCTGCGACTTCTTCGGCCTCATCGACCTTCCCGTCTGCCTCGTCGGCGACGGGGTCGTCAGTCTTCGTGTCGAGGTCGGCGTCAGGCTCGTCCGGCTCGGATGTGTCGGCGGCATCGGAGAGTCCGCCGTCGGCTGATCCGACCAACCCGCCGATCAGATCGGCCAACTGCTGCCCGAACCCCGAGAGGCCCGAGCCGGGGGTGGACGCGCCCGCGCCGAGATCACCAAGGGACGGCGCCGACGGCATCGAGGGCATCGCAGGCGGAGCGGCGAGCGGCGCGGGCGTGGGCGGTAGCGGTGCTGCCTCGGCGAGGGAGGCAGGAGCGGCGGCCGGCGCGACGGCGGGCGGTGCGACGACGGGAGCCGCCGGGGCTGGAGCCGATCCGACGGCCGCCGCCCGACTGGTCGGAACGGGAGCCGCCGTTGTGTCGCGGCCGCCCCTCGGCCACGGGTGTCCCGACGACTCGGCGCGAGGACCAAGCTCGCCAGGCACGCCGAACACCGCAGGCGGTGCTGTGGTCGTGCCCGCGATCGCCGCGCCGTAGGCCGCGTCGATGGCCGAGTTGGCGGCTCGCATCGCGGCCACCCACCGCGACCCGACGTCGAGGTCGACGAACGGTTTGACCTGAAGCTCGATCAGTTCGCTGGCCGCCGCCAGGTCGCCAGCCCCACTCGTCACCGTCTTGGCCGCGGCCAGCCACTCGGCGCGCTGCGGCTGCTGCGCGGCATCGACGGCCTCGGTCGCGAGCACCTTCGCGTCGACCGCTTGCCATAGGGCGTCCCGAAGCGTCGCCACCGCGTCCGCGGCCGTCCGCACCGCCACACCGACCGCGGTCGCCGCTTGGCCGCTGCGCCAAACGAATTCGTGCGCAGCGACCGCACCTCGACCGGACCACGCCGCGGAGAGCTCGGCGACCAGGTCGGTCTGCAACCGAGCCGCGTCCTCGGCAGCCGACGCCGCGACGGACAGGGCGGCGTGGTCGGCGTCCAGGGCTCGCAGATCCATGCCCTCCTCGCCTGCGTACCAGTCACGCACCTGCGCGGAGTGCGCGGTCAGTTCGGCATGCTGATAGTCGAGAAGACGACACGCCGCGACATACTCTTCGACGTCGTCGATGACCGGCCGTCCCTCGGCGAGCCGTGCGGCGACGTCGTACGGGTTGGCCACCGTCACCCCAGCCGAACCGCGCCGCGGGCATCCACGTCGACGTAACGAGCGGCGGAAACCCTTAGCGCGGAGGCTATTTCACGCATCGCCCTGGCCCACATGTACATCTGGTCGACGACGTCGTCGACGGCACGCCGGAGCGCGTCTCCGCGGGCGGCGTGCTCGCGACCGGCGACCGCACCGTCGAAGGTCAGCCGGTTCAGATGGGTGCGGGCGAGCCCATCGACGACATCGGCGACCGCGTCGTATCGGCCTGCGACGTCGAGAAGCACTCCGACGTCGACGTGCGCGGACTCATTTTCTCCCATGCCGAGTTACGACGCAGCGGACGCCCGTCCGGTTCCCACCTCGACTCGGCGAGGTTCCTGCCAAGGCCGGCCAGATCCGCGAACGGGTGGCGCTGATGAGCCCGATGACAACTCAGGACACGTCGACCCAGTCGAGCGTGCGTTGCACCGCCTTCTGCCACCCCTCGTAGCCGGCGGCACGCTGGTCGTCGCTCCAGGTCGGCGTCCACCGCTTGTCCTCCTGCCAGTTGGCCCGCAGATCATCGAGGGTGTCCCAGAAGCCGACCGCGAGACCCGCCGCATAGGCGGCACCCAGTGCGGTCGTCTCCGCCACGACGGGCTTGACCACGTCGACACCGAGCACGTCGGACTGGATCTGCATGCACAGATCGTTCGCGGTGATACCGCCGTCGACCTTCAAGACCTCAAGGTGCACACCGGAATCCGCCTCCATGGCATCCACGACGTCGCGGCTCTGATAGCAGATAGCCTCCAACGTCGCCCGTGCGACGTGCGCGTTGGTGTTGAAGCGCGACAACCCGACGATGGCACCGCGCGCGTCGGAGCGCCAGTAGGGTGCGAACAAGCCGGAGAAGGCGGGCACGAAGTAGACCCCTCCGTTGTCCTCGACCTGCCTGGCGAGTGACTCGCTCTGAGCGGCGCCGCTGATGATGCCGAGCTGATCACGCAGCCACTGCACGGCCGATCCGGTGACGGCGATCGAACCCTCGAGCGCATAAACGGGTTTCGCGTCACCGAACTGATAGCACACGGTGGTCAGCAACCCGTTCTCGGAGCGCACGATCTTCTCGCCGGTGTTGAGCAGAAGGAAGTTGCCGGTGCCGTAGGTGTTCTTGGCCTCGCCAGGCGCCAGGCACACCTGACCAACCATCGCCGCCTGCTGATCGCCCAGGATGCCCGTGACCGGAACCTCACCACCGACCGGGCCGGTATCCAGCGTCATGCCGTATGGCTCTGGTGACGACGATGGCACGATGCGGGGCAGCATCTGGCGCGGAATGTCGAAGAACGACAACAACTCGTCGTCCCAGTCGAGCGTCTCCAGATCCATCAGCATGGTTCGGCTGGCGTTGGTCACGTCGGTCACGTGCACTCCACCGCGCGGACCCCCGGTCAGGTTCCACACCACCCAGCTGTCGCTGGTGCCGAAGATGGCGTCCCCGCGCTCGGCGGCCTCGCGCACGCCGTCGACGTTCTCCAGAATCCACTGCACCTTGGCACCGGAGAAGTACGTCGCGGGCGGCAGGCCCGCCCTGCGCCTGATCACGTCACCGCGTCCGTCGCGGTCCAGCGCCGAGGCGATGCGGTCGGTGCGGGTGTCCTGCCAGACGATCGCGTTGTAGTACGGCCTACCGGTCTTGCGATCCCACACCAGTGCCGTCTCACGCTGATTGGTGATGCCGAGCGCAGCGAGATCACCCGCCTGCAGCTTCGTGTTGTTGAGCACGGAGGTCAGCACCGATGCGGTCCGCTCCCAGATCTCGACGGGGTTGTGCTCTACCCAACCCGCCTTCGGGAGGATCTGCTCGTGTTCGAGCTGATGCCTGCCCACCTCGGCACCGTCGTGATCGAAGATCATGGCCCGGGTACTCGTGGTGCCCTGGTCGATCGCAGCGACGAACTCAGTCAACGGTGCTCCTTTGCCTACCCGCTACCAGTGTTGCCACGCCCGACTCGGGCGGCGTGCAGCCGGACCGGGCACTCATCAGCGTTGTTCGCTCACCGATTCCGCGACGCGCGAGGCAAGGATACGCGCAGTGTTCTCGTCGGCGGCCTCGACCATGACCCGGACGACTTGCTCGGTCCCGGAGGGGCGCAACAGGATTCGCCCGGTATCGCCGAGTTCGGCCTCGGCCTCAGCCACCGCGGATTGCACCGACGGCGCTTCGGCCACGGTGGCCTTGTCCGCCACCTGGACGTTGATGAGCACCTGCGGGAGCGTGTGCATGGGTGCCGCGAGCGTCGCCAGAGTCGTGCGGGTCTGGGCCATCCGTGCCATCAGGCGCAGGCCGGTGGCGATCCCGTCGCCGGTGGTGCCCAGCGAGGGCATCACGATGTGTCCGGACTGCTCACCACCGAGCGAGTACTCCCCGGCTCGCAGTTCCTCGAGCACGTAACGGTCGCCGACGGCGGTGGTACGGACCTCGATGCCTTCTTCGCGCATGGCGATGTGCAGTCCGAGATTGCTCATCACCGTGGCGACCAAGGTGTTCGATGCCAGTTCGTCGGCGTCGCGCATGGCCATCGCGAGGATCACCATGATGGCGTCACCGTCGACGACCTCACCTGCGGCGTCGACGGCAAGGCAGCGGTCGGCGTCGCCGTCGTGCGCCAGGCCCAGGTCGGCGCCGTGGGCGAGCACTGCGCGCTGCAGCAGGTCCATGTGCGTCGAGCCGCAGCCGTCGTTGATGTTGAGCCCGTTGGGTTCTGCGTTGATGGCGATGACCGTGGCGCCGGCGGCCTGGTAGGCCAGCGGCGCAGCGGTCGAGGCGGCGCCGTGCGCGCAGTCCACCACGACGGTCATGCCGTCGAGCGGTACGGGGGCGGCCGTGGCCACGTGCTGCAGGTACAGCTTCAGCGCGTCACCGGCGTCGAGCACGCGGCCGATGCCCGCGCCGACCGGGCGGTGGCCGGGTCCTGCGCTGAGAAGTTCTTCGATGCGGTCCTCGGCGGCGTCGTCGAGCTTGTGGCCGCCGGGGCCGAAGATCTTGATGCCGTTGTCCGGCATCGGGTTGTGCGACGCCGAGATCATCACGCCGAATTCGGCGCGGTACTCGCCCGTCAGATGGGCGACGGCGGGGGTGGGCAGCACACCGACGCGGAGGGCGTCGACGCCCTCACTGGTGATGCCTGCGATCACCGCGGCTTCGAGCATCTCGCCGCTGGCCCGTGGGTCGCGGCCCACGACGGCCACCCGGCGCTGACCGCCGGACATTCCGAGTCGACGAGCGGCTGCCGACCCCAATGCCAGCGCCAGTTCGGCGGTCAGATCGGTATTGGCGACGCCACGGACTCCGTCGGTGCCGAACAGTCGACCCATGCCCCTCCTAGATAAACCGAGAGCAGTGCACGGCTGGGCGTCGAAACGGTCCAGCCGCGCACTGCTCGCGGGTCAGCACTTCCGAAGGATCAGCGCTTCGAGTACTGAGGCGCCTTGCGGGCCTTCTTGAGGCCGTACTTCTTGCGCTCGATGGCACGCGGGTCACGCGTGAGGTAGCCGGCCTTCTTCAGCGGCGGCCGATCTTCGGGCTGCACGATGATGAGCGCACGGGCGATGGCCAGACGCAGCGCGCCTGCCTGTCCGGACGGGCCGCCACCGTCGAGGTGGGCGAAGATGTCGACGGTGTCGAGCCGGTCGACGAGCACCAGCGGGGCCTTGATGAGCTGCTGGTGCACCTTGTTCGGGAAGTACTCCTCGAGGCTGCGGCCGTCGAGGGTGAACTTGCCGGTGCCGGGGGTCAGGCGCACCCGCACCACGGCCTCCTTGCGGCGGCCGACGGTCTGGATGGGACGGTCGAGCAGGAGCGGCTCGCGGGCCGGTGCCTCGTCTGCCGCCGCGGTCTCGACGACCTCGATCGTCTCAGCGCCTTCCGGCGCCGCCATGTCTGCGTCGTCGATCTCGGTCGCTTCGGTCACGTCAGTCGTCTCGGTCACTGGGCCACCTGCTTGATCTCGAACGGAACCGGCTGCTGGGCGATGTGCGGATGCGCGGGACCCGCGTACACCTTCAGCTTCTTCTGGACCTGCCGGCTGAGCTTGTTGTGCGGGAGCATCCCGACGATCGCGTTCTCCACGACCCGCTCCGGGTGCTTCTGCATCATTTCGCCAATGGTGCGCCTGCGCAGACCGCCGGGGTAACCCGAGTGGCGGTAGGCGAACTTGTTGGCCAACTTGTCGCCACTGATGGCGACCTTGTCGGCGTTGATGATGATGACGAAATCGCCACCGTCGACATTCGGCGTGAACGTCGGCTTGTGCTTGCCGCGCAGCAGAGTTGCTGCTGCAACGGCGAGCCGGCCGAGGACCACGTCGGTGGCGTCGATGACATGCCACGTGCGTGTGGTGTCACCCGCCTTCGGCGTGTACGTAGGCACAGCGCTACCTTCTCTTCTCTCGGGTGTCCCGGTGAAACCGGGTTGTCGGTCCGGCGCTTGCAGTTGGGGTTCCCGGCGACCGACGTAGACCCGAGGACCCGCAGAGTCGAGGAGACTCACCGCGCGCCAACCGAGCAGCCTACCGGCGACCGTCATCGCAGGTCAAAACGCCATCGCCGGGTCGAGGGCAGGCGGTGTGGCTGGTCACACGATCCCACCCGATGCTGATCGTCGTCCAGCTGGCCCGCGCCCGCTGAGAAGCTGCCGACCGGGTCGATCGACGCAGGTCAGAGGCCAGGGGCATCGGCCGGCTGCTGACGTGACTGTGCGGTCCCTGCGGGCTCTCCTCCCGTTCGGGACCGCACAGGGTCTTGTTGGCCCGCGGTCTAAAAGCCCCAGGCGCCTGCCGCGCGCCGGTCCGTGTCCGCGACCTCGTCCGAGCCGTCGCGCACCGCGTTGCCGAGCGAGATCAGAATCTCGTTCAACGCAGCCGCGGACTGGTCCCACCTGGTCTGCTCCACGCGGTAGGCCTCCGCGGCCTCGCGGGTCCACACCGCTTGCAGCGGTGCTATCTGTGCGCGCAGGTCGTCCAACGCCGCATTGAACCGCGCGGACGTGTTGTGGATCTCCTGACGGACGGTGTATTCGATCTCGTTGAAGTCGTATGACAGGACCGGATCCATCGATGCTCCATTCGTGGTGGTTAACAGCGGATTGAAAGACGAGCTACCGCACGTCGGCCGAGGCGATGCGGTGCGAATGCTGATCGGCCGCCTCGCGCAGCGTGCGCTCGTTGAAGCGGATGGTCTCGGCGATCCGCTGCAGCGACTGGTGCAACGCGAGGGACTCCGTGTGCCACCGGTCGACGACGTCGCGAAAGCGAACTGCCGCGGCGCCTCCCCACACCGAGGGCGGGACATTGCTCATCTGACCGATGAAGGTCCGGAGCATCGCCCCAGTCTCCTCATTGCGGTTGTCGATCTTGGCTGCGACTGCCGACATCAGACCGAAGTCGGTGTTCAACGCACCACTCGTCATCGCTTCCCTCTCGTTTTTCGTTCGTATGCATGGTTGGACGCACCATCGTTTGATTCGGTTCCCTTGCGCATGAATCACTTTCGCGCGATGGCACGTGCCGACCGGATCGCTTGGTCACACACCGCCTCCGGACCGGCGTGCTGCACGGAACCCTGACAGCCGATCGCGATCCGCAGCCCACCGTCGAGCAGCACCGTCCAGTCGATGCGCCGGTCGGCGCGAATCTCCGAGTAGGTGACGGCGGGACGGTGTGCCCGCTCGTCGAGTCCCGCGAAGTCGACGAAGACTCCCTCAGGCTGGTCGGCGAGGGCTGCTCTCAGCGCCTCGGCGGCCGCGTCGAGCGTCTGTGCGTCCGGCACCCGGGACTGCGTCACGTGGATCGCCTCGGACGGATTCGTGGGTGAAACCACCTGTACCCGAGCCGAACCCGGCCCTGAAGTGATCCGCTCGACGGTCCACCGCGCGGGGACCTCGACCGCGACCCGCCCTTCGACGAGCCATGTCGTGTCGACGGGCTCGTTCCTGCCGTCGTCCAGGCCCACCGCCGCCGCGGCCAAGGCGCTCACCGACAGGGTCGCCACCGCCAACACCGCTGCCTTCGGACTCAGGCGCCGCCCTGAAGTGGTTGCCTGGCTCCTGGTTTCGTCACCCGATTCGCGGACGGCGTCGACCAGAGTCTGGTCGTCGACAACCGTCACGTCGATTCTGCGTTGCCGTAACGCACGAACGACTTCGGCGCCGAACGATCCGACACCGACGGGGACGTCGATCGTCACCGCCGCCAGCCCGTCGACGCAGGCGGCGATGGCCTCGACGACGTCCGAGGATGCGGTCACCCGCGGGATCGCGTGCCGCCGGCCGTCCGCATGCACGACGACGAGCTCTCGCGCGAGTTCCAGCACCGTGGTCGCCGTCGTCAGGACCTCCGATCGGCGCAGGACGGCGACGTTCGGGGACCACGTGTCGGCCGCGGCGGCGACGCGCTCGACGCGCGAATTCGCCCACCACGACGGGCATATCAGCATCAGCGTGGCGCATGGCCCGGCGGTCGCCGACCCCAGCACGTCTCGCCACAGGTCGTCCACGGATACCACCTGATCGTCGACGAGTGCGAGATCGTCGTCGAGGCTGTCGAGTGCCACCGCCCCCAACTCGGGGTCGACGGCACCTGGCCCGCTGACCGCCGTCGGCCCGATCATGACGACGGCGTCGCTCACGGCGGCTCCGTCCACGACACCTGGACGAGGTGATCGGGTAGCCCACGTCGAATCAGCGTGCCGCGACCCGCGGGCAGCGACGACGGTCGCACCGAACCGAGCAGGATTCCCTCGTCCGGGCTGGCACTCATCATCAGGCCCATGCATCCCAGATCCCGCAACCGCGCCAGGATCGGGTCGAACATCGCCCTGGCGGCACCGCCGGACCGCCGGGCGATGACGAGGTGCAGGCCGAGGTCCCTTGAGTGCGGGAGCAGGTCCAGCAGGGGCAGGAGCGGATTGCCTGACGTGCCGGCCACCAGGTCGTAGTCGTCGACGACCACGTAGACGTCGGGTCCGGACCACCACGACCTGTCCCGCAACTGCCGTTGCGTCACCCGCTCGCCAGGAAGTCGATCGGTCAGCAGACTCATCGTGGTGGCCACGTGTGACTCGGCGGATCCACCCGACATCGCGTATCCGAGGAGGTGGTCGGATTCGAGGACGCCGAGCAGCGTCCGACGAAAGTCGACGAGAAGGATTCGTGCCGCGTCGGGTTGGTTGTTCCGCACGATCTCCCGGCACAGGGTTCGCAGGGCGGCGGTCTTCCCGCATTCCGGGTCACCGAAGATCAGCAGGTGGGCCGACACCGCGAAATCGATTGTCACGGGCTTTAGTTCGGCCTCGCCAAGTCCGATGGCGATACCTCCGGGAGATTGCGCGGCGACTTCGGCGTGGGGTACCCGCGACGGCAGGAGTCGCACGCGCGGTGCCACCTGACCGGGGTAGCGTGCCGCCAGGGCAGTTGCCTCCATGCCATCTGCAGACGGCAGCGCGATCACGAACTCGAGACCCTCGTGGGTGATTCCGTGCCCGGGTGGGCGCGCACCGAGCAGCCGGGCCCGCTTCCGGTCCATCTCCGAGTCGGCCGGGTCGCCGAGGCACAGTTCGATGCGGGTGCTCAGTTGATCCCTGGTGGCGGCCCGGATGTCGGCCCATCTCGACGCGGTGGCGACGACGTGCACCCCGACCGAAAGTCCCTGGGCGGCCACCGCAGTGATGGCCTCCTCCATGCCATCGAACTCCTGACGCGCCACTGCCCAGCCGTCGATCACCAGGAACGCGTGACTTTCCACGCCCGGCTCGCCTCCCTCCCGCCGCCGAGTCTCGCGCTCTCGCACCAGGCCTTGCACGTGGGCGACGATTCTGCGGGCGAGCTCGCGGTCCGACCGGCCCGCGATGGCCCCGACGTGGGGCAGCAGCCTCAACGACGACAGCGACCCGCCACCGAAGTCGAGGCCGTAGATCTGCACCGCGCCTGGGTCGTGGGTTGCCGCCAACCCGATGACCAGGCTGTGGAGGGCGGTCGTCTTACCTGACCGCGGGCCGCCGACGATGGCGACGTTGCCGCCACTTGATCGCAAGTCGACCACCATGGTGTCGCGTCGCTGCGCAAAGGGGTTGTCCACCAACCCGATCGGCACGACCAACGGCGGCGACGTCTGCCGCACCGCGCCGAGCAGGGCACTGAGTGGTGGCGAGGCGTCGAGCGGCGGCAGCCACACCTGGTGTGCCGGCTCGCCTCGTTCGGCCAGACCGTCGACCACGACGTCCAGCAGCGCCCGAGACCCGCCCGCGCCGACATCTCCGGCGGAGGGCGGCTCGGCGCCGCGCGCCGTGAAGAGACACGGGACCGGCCCGCGGGTCGGAGCGGGGACGGTGAGCGGTCCGGACACGAACGCGGTACCGAACCGGATCAGCTCACCGGACGCCGTCTTGAGGACAGCCGCGCCAGGCGTACCGGGCAGCTCGTAGGCATCAGCCGTCCCGAGCACGGCACGGGAGTCGCTGGCGGAGAAAGTCTTCAAACAGACGCGATAGGACAGATGGGTTTCCAGACCGCGCAGCCTGCCCTCGTCCAGACGCTGGCTGGCCAACAGCAGGTGCATGCCGAGCGATCGTCCGACGCGCCCGATGGCCACGAACAGTTCGGCGAAGTCGGGGTGCTGGCTGAGCAGTTCGGAGAACTCGTCGACGACGATGAACAAGACGGGCAGCGGCGCGAGGTCGGCACCACGGGCCCGCGCGGCATCGTAATCCCCGAGGTTCGGGAAGTGCCCCGCCGCCCGTAACACCCGTTGTCGGCGTGTCATCTCACCGGCGAGCGCATCCCGCATCCGCGCGACCAGATGTGCCTCCTCCGACAGGTTGGTGACGACGGCCGCGACGTGCCTGAGTCGCTCGAGTCCGAGAAAGGTTGCGCCACCCTTGAAGTCGACGAGCACCAGGTTCAGCGCGTCGGGCCCGTGAGTCGCGACCAGGCCCAGTGCCAGCGTCCGCAGAAACTCCGACTTGCCCGATCCGGTGGCGCCGACACACAATCCGTGCGGCCCCATCCCACCGCGGGCCGCCTCCTTGATGTCCAGTTCGACCGGCTCGCCGCGGTCGGACACGCCGATCGCCACCCGTAGCCGTTGCTCGCCAACCCGTGGCCGCCACGCCCGCTCGACGTCCAGGCGCGCGGGATCACCGATACCGACGAGTTCAGGCCAGCCCGCGGTGCCTGCGGCCGCCGTGGACGCCCGGAACGGCGCGAGCCTTCTGGCGCAGACCACCGCCTGCCTTGCCGTCATGCAGTCAGGACGCTCGAAGGCTGCCGCACCGTCGACGTTCAGACGAAGCCAGTCACCGGTTGGCTGACCGATCATCATCACCGATGCGGTGTCACCCAGCGACCCGAGGACTTGCTGGTCGGGCCCAGCCACGTCACCGTCGACGATCACGATCCGGCGCGCTGCCGAGGGGGTCTCCCGCGGACGGCCATGATGGGGAAGCCATTTCAGCCATTCCCAGTGCTGATCGACGTCACTTCCGACCGCGATCACCTCGACGACGTCAGGGCCGTGCTGCACCGTCAGCTGACACACCATCGCCCGCACCAGTCCACGCGCTGCATCGAGCGCGCCCTCGACGGAGATGCGCGGATGCGCCCGCAGGTCCACCGTGATCGGCAAGCCCGGCACCGTCGAGCGATCAGCCATCAGGCCGTCGATCGCACTGTTTGTCAACGGATCCCGCGTATCGTCTGCACCGAGTTCTGGCACGACCAGCGTGGCCGACAGCGGACGCGTCCCGATACCGACGCGCACCTCGCAGAAGTCCTCGTCGCCAGGACGACGTTCCCACATGCGTGGGCCACCGACCATGGTCCACGACGACGCGGGATCGGGATGGCTCCAGTGCAACGACGCGTGCTGAGCTTCAGCGATTCTCGCGAGC
This sequence comes from Mycobacterium sp., assembly GCA_025965555.1. Taxonomy (GTDB): domain Bacteria; phylum Actinomycetota; class Actinomycetes; order Mycobacteriales; family Mycobacteriaceae; genus Mycobacterium. The sequence continues at coordinate 18,751 of JAOPWT010000063.1, read as the reverse complement.
GTCTGATCCAGACCGTCGAGGTACCGCAGATAGCCGCGTCGGTCTTCGTCGAGCTCGCCACTGCGTCGCGTTCCCCTCGACTGATAGGCAACGGAACCGAGCACCGACACCAGCATCATGACGGGAAGGAACAGGAACATCGGACTGCGCGACGATGCCGCCCCCGAGGTGAAGTACAGCACCGTCATACCGCCCATGGCGAGGAGCATCGCCACGGGAAGCAACCTGCCGACCAGGTTCGACGGTGGGTCCTTTGGCACGTCGGGTGGCCGCTCCACGACGATCGTGCCGTCATCAAGCGGCGGTGGCGGCAGACGTGGTCGGCGCAAGAGTTCCATCGGTTAATGGACGGTGCTGGAGGCCGTTTCGTTCCATCTCGCTGCGGAGAACATTGGTGACGAAACCCCGTCCCCGATGCGGTTACGGTGATTGAGGTGTCCGTATCCAGGGTGTGCATTCACGCCGACCGTGATGGTGATCCACTGGCGGTCGACGTTGCGTTGCCGTCGGGCGCGCCGGTGGCAGAGCTACTGCCCGCGATCGTCGAACTGGTCGACGACCGCATGACCGGTGGCGACACCGCCCGGCGCTGGCGACTCGAGCGTCCGTCCGGCGGAAGCTTGGAGGAGTCGTTGTCGCTGAACGACAACGGTGTTCGTGATGGCGAGCTGCTCATCCTCAGTCCTGATCGAGCTCCTACGCTGGGACCGATGCGTCGGTCCGCGTGGCAAGAGGCGATGACCGCGCGGCCCAGCACGTTCACCGTCGGCGAATCCCTTCCCGGTGCCGTGTGCCTGCTCACCGCGGTGCTCGCCGCGGCGTCGTTCGCGTGGACCGCAGGTTCTGCAAGCGCGACGACGAATGCGATCATCGCCGGTGTGGGGGCGGCCGCCGCCATGGCGGTGACGGTGGCCACCGGCTACGCGACGGCGTCGAGCATCGCGGTGGTGTCCCTGGCCAGCGCGACGGGTTTCCTCGCCGTACCGTCGGGTCCCGCGGCGCCCAATGCCTTCCTGGCCGCGGTGGCGGCGTTCACCGCGGCGCTGCTGATGTTGCGGCTCGCCGGACGCGTGGCGCCGGCATTGGTTGCCACTGCGGCGCTTTCACTGCTGGCGGCAGTCGTGACACTGCTGGCGATGCCCGTGGTGTTGGTCGGCGCGGCGCTCTCGACCGCTTCGCTCGCGGTGCTCGCCCTCGCACCCCGACTGTCGGTGCTGACGGCGCGGCTTGGGTCCGAGCACTGGCAGGGCGACGCGGCGGAACGCGCCGTGGCGGGCCACGCCACCCTGACCGGTCTGGTGGCAGGCTGCGTCGCCGGCGCCGCCACGGGCGCCGTCGTCGTGGCCATCGCCTGCCGTGCAGACCCTCTCGCCACCGTCGCCTTCACCGCCGTGATCGCGACGGCGCTCTTCCTACGGGCTCGTACCTATATCGACGCGATCCGCCAAATCGCGCTCATCGCAGGTGGATTGGCAACTGCGGTCGTCGGGCTTCACGTCGCCTTCAGCGCCTACCAGGGTGCGGTCGGCCCCGTCGCGTGCGTTCTCGTCGTCATCGGTCTGATCGCCGTCCGACGGCCGAGGTGCGGCGCCGCCGTGGCACGGCTCGTCGATCTACTCGATTACGCCGCGCTGGCGGCCGTCGTTCCCGTCGCATGCTGGGTTGGCGGCGGGTTCCATCTGTCGTGAAGGGCGTGCGGACCGTCGCGGTCGCGTGGGTGCTCGCCGCCGTGTGGGCCGCCCCCACGGCGGCTGCCGTGACACCGCCACAGGTGGACGACGCCCTGCTGCCACCGGCTCGGCCACCCGCCCCGCGCGTGCCGACCGAGCAGACCGAGGCATGTCCGATCGGCGCGCTTACCAGCCACACTGGCGCGAGCCAGCTGAGCTCGAGTGAGCTCGAAGCGCTGTGGCGGTTGACCAAGGGAGCCGGCCAGACCGTGGCAGTGATCGACACGGGTGTCACCAGACACCGGCTCTTGCCGCACCTCCTGCCTGGCGGCGACTACGTGTCGACCGGGGACGGCACCGAGGACTGTGACGGCCACGGCACGATTGTCGCTGGAATCATCGGGGCGGCCCGCAGCGACGTGCCCGGCGTGGGGTTCGGTGGCGTCGCACCCGAGGCAAACATCATCGCAATCCGCCAGTCGAGCAACGTGTTTCGGGCCTCCGACGGGGCGGCCGGAGCCGGAGTGGGAGACGTCGACACCCTCGCCGCGGCGGTCCGGACCGCCGCGGACGCCGGGGCGACGGTCGTCAACATCTCATCGGTCGCCTGCGTGCCCACCGAGCAGGGACTCGACGACCGGGCCCTCGGCGCCGCCCTCGCCTATGCCGTCGACGTGAAGAACGTCGTCGTCGTCTCTGCGGCGGGCAACGTCGGCGGCCCCGGCCAGTGCCCACGACAGAACCCACCACCAGATCCGGGCCATCCGGGACAGCCCAGATGGGACACGGTGGGCATCGTGGTGAGCCCGGCGTGGTACGACGACTACGTGCTGACCGTCGGCTCGGTCGACGGCGCGGGTCGGCCGTCGGGGTTCACCCTTGCCGGGCCGTGGGTGGACGTGGCCGCTCCGGGTGAAGCAGTCGTGTCGCTCAGCCCGGACGGCGACGGGCTGATCGACACCGTCCCCGGAGTCACCGAGCCCGAGCCTATTTCGGGGACGAGTTACTCCGCGCCCGTAGTGACGGCCATCGCCGCGCTGGTGCGGTCGGTGTCACCCAGACTCACGGCGCGACAGGTGATGCGGAGAATCGAGGACACCGCACATCATCCGAGCGCCGGCTGGGATCCGTGGGTAGGCCACGGGGTCGTCGACGCACTCGCGGCGGTCAGCGCCGATGGGGATCGACCCACTGTGTTCTCGACGCCCCCACCGACGGCGCAGGTGAGCCAGGACCCGCCAGGCGGCGATGCGACGTCGCGTCGCATCGCACTGGTCGGGGCGGCGGCATGCGTCGCAGCAGTCACTGCCGCAATGACGTTGTCGACGGGTTGGTTACGACGGCGCCGGCAGCCCGTCGCGAACGACTGAGGCAGCCTCGACACTGAGTTCGGGCCCATGGGGCAGGTGCGCGAGGATCGGCCACGGCGCCGCCTCTGGCGACTGCCCCAGTCCAAGGAATGTCGCTGCCTCATCGTCGTGAACGCCGAACACCACTCCCCCATCGGTGACCAGGAACCGCGCTCCGGTCGTGCCGGGATCGCCCGCGATCCTGGCGGACCGGACGTCGGCGCTGGCACCGCCCAACACGACCACGGCATCGACGTTGGGCCCTTCGCCGTCGGCCTGGGCGAGGGCCGTGGCCTCTCCAGGGTTGCGATACGGCGAATCCCCGGCCAGCACAATGGTGTTCGATGCGGTCCGAGCCGAACCTGCTGGCCGCCACTGTGCGCAGACGGCGTCGCCGTCGGCCGCGCCGACGGGCGTACGGGCGCGCGGCGGAAAGGTGCTCACCGCCAGCGCGCTGGCAATCGGTAACGCAGCCACGGCAGCGGGCGCGACGGCAGGCACCGGTCGGGTGTGTCCGTCGTAGGTGAACCTGATGATATCGGCGGCCACGTCCCCGACCAGCTGAAGGCCCTCGCGCAGAACGACGTAGTGCTCGGCGATGTCGGCGCGCTGAACCAGGACGATCGCGCCGATGGGTGCTCCTCCCAGCACAGCCGGACCCTGGCCGCCCGCCCCGGCGATGCTCGGCGCTGTGATGGCAGGGACCTCGGGTACGACGTCGAGCAGCGTTCGCGAAACGGGAACGGGCGCAACGCCATCCAACCGCAAGGCCCGTACCACGGCGACGTTGCGCAGGTCGACCGCGGCGCGCTGCCCGTCGTACAGCAGGTAGGTCGTGGCGGCACTCTCTCCGCGTGGCGTCACCAGAACGGGACGCGCCGAGTCGAGGCCGTCGAGATCCGAGTCGCCGATGGCAACGACCGTGCGGGCGTCGTCGCACACCGTCCACGTCTGGCCGCGCACGCGTTCACCGATCGTGGGTGGCGCGCCGGGGATACCCATCAAAGGCCCACGCTTCGCGCCGGCGATCGACACCTCGGTCGCGGCGACCGGGTTGGCCGCGGAGCGCACGATGAGCCGTGCCGAGGCCAGGTTGAGTACCGGATGCAGTGTGTCGTCCACGCGCACGTACAGCGCGCCCGTCTCGCGGGCGATCACGATCGGCGCCGAGTCGGACACGCCATGCGGTCGCAGCAGTCCGACCACGGCACTCGCCGCGACGGCGAGCGTCGCGAGGAGGCCACCCACGGCGAGCGCCAGCGACTGAGCGCGCAGCGGATCGTCGTGCATCGCGACGTCCCTGCGCACCAGTGCGTGCATCATGCGACGCGTGAGAAAGCGTTGCGCACTGAGCTGCAGGCGCGTTGCCGATTGCCGAGCCATGATTCCCCCGGCAGCCAGCCTAACCGCACCCGATGGCCCACCGAATCACTGAATCGCCGTCCGCGCTATCGGTGATCCTCGGTCGCGCGCCGCTCACGGTATGCCGCGACGTGTTGGCGGTTCCCGCAGTTGCCCGTGTCGCAGAACATGCGCGATCGGTTGCGTGAGAGGTCGATCAGAACCGCCTCGCAATCCGGCGCCGCACAGATCTTGAGCCTTCGGAGTTCGCCCGCGCGAATCACGTCGGCCAGCGACATCGCCATCTCGGCGCCCATGCGCTGCCACAGCGGGTCGTGAATCGACGCCAGGTGCAGATGCCACTCCGGCATCTCCGCGTGGCGGGTCAACCACGGCGCGGCCCGGGTATCGCTCAGCAACGCGTTGACCTGACCGACGACCCGCTCTTCGTCGTCCGCGGTCGTCCAGATCTTGGCCAGCCGCGCCCGCAGCTGTCGCACGGACTCCAGTTCGGCGGCGTCCCTGTCGCGACGTCCCGTCCACCCGAAACCGTCGAGATAACCGTCCAGGAAGGCGATGTCGTCGAGGTGCTCGCCGTCGACGCGATCGGTGTTGATCAGGACACACGCCGCACGAAGTGTGAGCTCTGTGTCATGACTGAAATTCAATTGACTCATGACTCCCTTCGCCGGTAGCGTCACGACCAACGGTCATTTTACTCATTACATGCCAGGAGGTGCCAGGTGACTGCGACGACAGAAGTGCGGCCCGCCGCCGATCAGTTCCGGCTCGGCCTGCTGCTGGCCGTCGGTTCGGCGTTCGCCTTCGGCATGTCCGGCCCACTCGGCAAGTCACTCATGGAGGCCGGCTGGAGCCCCACCGCCGCCGTGACCGCACGGCTGGCGGGAGGCGCCGTCGCGATGGCGATCTTCGCCACGCTGACGAGGCCCGGCTGGGTGCGCGAGGCGCTGCAGCACTGGAAGACCGTGATCGCGTACGGCATCGTGCCCATCGCCGGTGCTCAGCTGTGCTACTACAACGCCGTCTCGCATCTGTCGGTCGGCGTCGCGCTTCTACTCGAATACACCTCGCCCGTGCTCGTCGTCGGCTGGCTCTGGGCCACCACCAAGCGCAGGCCGAGCAAACTGACGCTGGGGGGCGTCGCGCTGGCCGTCGCTGGAATCATGTTGGTGCTCAACGTCTTCTCGGGCACCCACATCAATCTCACCGGTGTCGCCTGGGGACTGGCCGCCGCCATCTGCGCGGCGTGCTACTTCATGATGTCCGACGAGGTGAGCGCGGACAGCACCGAAGAGGGAAGCCTCAACTCCATCACGCTCGCTGCAAGCGGACTGGTCGTCGGCGCCATCTCGGTCGGCCTACTCGGCGTGTCCGGTGTGATGCCGTTGACCTTCACCACCAGGGACACCGTCGTCGCAGGTGTGACGACGTCGTGGATCGTCCCGGTCGTCGCGCTGGCTCTGATTCCCACCGCGATCGCCTACACGCTCGGCATCATGGGCATCGCCCGACTGCGCCCGCGGTTCGCGTCCCTGGTGGGGCTCGCCGAAGTGATGTTCGCCGTGCTGGCCGCGTGGGCACTGCTCGGCGAAGCTCTCACCCCGATCCAGGCGCTCGGTGGCGCAGTGGTTCTGGCCGGGCTGGTGCTGGCGCGCCAGGGCGATCGCACCGAGAAGGTCGCCGAGGCGTCGTGGCCGGAGATGCCGGTCGACGGCGCGACCGCCGAGCAAACGGTTCGCCGCAGCTAACGCACATATGTGAAGATGGGCTACGTGACCATGCTCAGGATGTCCGCCCGCCTGGCCGCGATCGCCTCGACCGTCGTCTGTGCCGCCACGACTCTGGTGGCGCCCCCGTCGGCGTCCGCGGAGCCGTGCCCCGACGTCCAGGTGGTCTTCGCCAGGGGCACCGGCGAACCGGCGGGCATCGGCCGCGTCGGCCAGGCCCTGGTCGACGCGCTGACCCCGCAGCTCGGCGGGCGCACCATCGCTGCGTACGGTGTGAATTATCCGGCCACGTACGACTTCCTGGCGGCCGCCGATGGTGCCACCGATGCCACCAATTTCATCAGTTCGTTGGTCGCGCAGTGCCCGAGCACGCGGATCGTGCTGGGCGGGTACTCGCAGGGCGCGGCAGTGATGGACATGCTGGCTGGCATCCCTCCCCTCGGCAACAAGATCGGTGAGGTCGGGTCGGCCCCGCCGCTGCCACTGAATCTCGACAACAGCGTCGCTGCGGTCGCCGTGTTCGGCAACCCGTCCACGAAGTTCTCGATCCCCATCAGCAACTCGGTCTTCGGCGGTCGCGCCATCGATTTGTGTGCCGATGGCGATCCGATCTGTTCGCGTGGTCGCAACCCGTTCGCGCACACGCACTACGAGTCATCGGACTTCATCCAGCAGGCAGCGAATTTCGTCGCGGGACTTGTTTAGCCGACCTCTGCGTTACCATTTGGCGTGACTTTCGATCTTGTTGGGCGTACGACCCTCGCCGTCGTGGCGGCCTGCGTCGCCGTCGTCGCTCCCGTCGTCCCGGCCATCCCCACCGCAGCAATCGGCGTGGCATCGGCGGACGACTGCCCCGACATCGAGGTCGTCTTCGCTCGCGGTACCTCCGAAGCCCCGGGTCTGGGGGCCGTGGGCGGGGCCTTCGTGGATTCTCTGCGCTCCAAGGTCGGCGGCCGCTCGGTCGGTAGCTATGCGGTGAACTATCCCGCCGACTACGACTTCCTCGCAGCAGCGGCAGGCGCCAACGACGCCAGCGCCCACATTCAGTACATGATGGGGGCCTGCCCCAACACGCGACTGGTGCTCGGTGGCTACTCGCAGGGCGCAGCCGTGATGGACGTCATCGCCGCCGTGCCGTTCCCGGCGATCGGGTTCAACAACCCGCTGCCGCCCAACACCCCGGACTTCGTTGCAGGCGTTGCCGCGTTCGGCAACCCGTCGGCCAAGCTCGGCCTGCCGCTGACGTCGAGCCCGGTATGGGGTGGCCGGTCGATCGATCTGTGCAACGGCGGCGACCCCGTCTGTCAGACCGACGGCGAAAGCGTGCCAGCGCACAGGGCTTACGCCGGTGGCCAGACCAATACGGCGGCGAACTTCATCGCAGGCCTGTTGTAACCCAGCCGCCACGCGATGTCGAACACCGCGGCGGATCGTTCGGCTAGCATCCATCCGGTGACCCCTCAGCAGTTTCGCAGGTACGTCGTCGCCGCGGTCGTCACCGCATTCACCGCTGCAGCACTCCTGGTGGTTCCTGCCGTTACGGCAGTGGGAGTCCCGACGGCATCGGCAGCGTGCCCCGCGGTCGAGGTGATCTTCGCGCGTGGTCGCCTCGAGCCGGCGGGCCCCGGACAGGTCGGCAACGCCTTCGTCAGCGCATTGCGCTCCAAGACGGGCAAGAACGTCAACATGTACGCCGTGCGCTACCCCGCCGACAACCAGATCGACGTCGGCGCCAACGACATGAGCGCGCGTGTACAGAGCACCATGACCAGCTGTCCTGACACTCGAATCGTGCTCGGCGGGTACTCACTTGGGGCCGCGGTCACCGACGTCACGCTGGCGGTGCCCTTCTCGTTCTTCGGTTTCGACAACCCACTTCCGCCCGAGGCCGATCAGCACATCGCCGCGGTCGCACTGTTCGGCAACGGCAGCGCCTGGGCCGGCCCCATCGGGGCATTCAGTCCGGTCTACCGCGAGCGGACCATCGAGATGTGCCATGCCGCGGACCCGATCTGCAACCCGGCCGACCCCAACACGTGGGAGAGCAACTGGTCCGACCACGCCGCCACCGCGTACATCAAGTCGGGCATGGTGAACGACGCCGCCGACTTCGCCGCGGGGCGGGTCTAGGCCTCGCCCCGGCCCACCTCGTCGACCGAACGCATGTCGCGGGTCACCTTGATCCGTGCCTCGAGTTCGTCGTCCGGCGGATAGTCAACGCCGACGAGCGTGAGCCCGCGGGCGGGCGCCGTGGCGAAGTCACTCGAACGCCGCGTCGATGTCAGTAGTTCGGCGCACCAACGAGGTTCGCGACGGCCCTCCCCAACGGCCAGTAGCGCACCGACCAGTGACCGCACCATCGACCAGCAGAACGCATCCGCGGTGACGTATGCGGTGATCGAGTCGCCGTCACGCAGCCACTCCAGGCGCTGCAGGTCGCGGATCGTCGTGGCACCCTCGCGCGGACGGCAGAATGCCGCGAAGTCGTTGAGGCCCTGCAGTTCCCGCGACGCCACGCTCATCGCCTCGACATCGAGCGGACGGGGCCACGGGGTGACGAACCTGGCTTCCTGCGGCTCCACCCCGAACGGCGCCGTCGACAGCCGGTACTCGTAGTGCCTGCGCAGGGCGGAGAATCGCGCATCGAAGCCGGCCGGCGCCCTGATGACGTCGTGCACTCGCACGTCTTCTGGGAGGAGCCTGCCGAGCCGCCGGACCAGCGGACGGAATTCCGGTTCATCCCGTGGGGTACGCGGGTAAGCCAGTGGGATCGCGTCGGCTGGGACGTCGACGTGGGCCACCTGACCGGTGGCGTGCACGCCGCTGTCGGTGCGTCCCGCAGCCCTGGTGATCACCGGCGTCCTGAACACCGTGGAAAGAGCGTCGTCGATGGTTCCCGCGACCGTCCGCTGAGTGGCCTGCGCAGCCCAACCGGCGAAGGCCGTGCCGTCGTAGGCGACATCCAGCCGCAGACGAACATGCCCGCCACCGGTGTCGGTGGCGGGCATGTTCAACGCGGTTCTACTTGGCGTCGTCGGCCTTGTCCTCGGCCTCGGCGTCGGCGACCTCTTCGGCGGCCTCTGCTTCCTGGCCCTCCTCGATCGCGGCGTCCTCGACCTTGGCGTCCTCGACCTTGGCGTCCTCGACGACCTCATCGGTCTCCGGACCGACGGCGGCCTCCGGCTCGACGGCGGCCTGCGGTGCTGCCGCGGCCGCCACCGGTGCCGACGCCTTGACGCTCGCCGCACTGTCGCCGCCGGAGCGGCTCCGGCGGGCCCGATCGGCCTCGGACGTCACGGTCTTCTCACGGACCAGCTCGATGACGGCCATCGGGGCGTTGTCGCCCTTGCGTGCCTCCACCTTGATGATGCGGGTGTAGCCGCCGTTGCGGTCCGAGAAGAACGGGCCGATCTCGGCGAACAACGTGTGCACCACGTCCTTGTCGCGGATCTTCTTCATCACCTCACGCCGGTGGTGCAGCGTGCCCTTCTTGGCGTGGGTGATGAGCTTCTCCGCGTAGGGCCGCAGCGCCCGCGCCTTGGGCTCGGTCGTCTTGATCCGGCCGTGCTCGAAGAGCGACGTGGCCAGGTTGGCCAGGAGCGCCTTCTGGTGCGAGGACGACCCGCCGAGGCGGGGTCCCTTGGTGGGCTTGGGCATTGCGACTTCTCCTAAATGGGGCCGGCCCCCGTATCAGGTAGGACCGGGACGGTTTCGGGCGGGTGAAGCTGGGCCCGAAGAGCTCGGTTAGAGCTGTTCGGTTTCGGCGTAGTCCTGGTCGGTGTCCAGGTCGTAGCCGGCGTCGCTGTTCCAGGTACCGGTCGCGACGTCGTAACCGGCAACCTCGGACGGGTCGAACGTGGCCGGGCTGTCCTTCAGCGAGAGACCCAGCTGGTGCAGCTTGATCTTCACCTCGTCGATCGACTTCTGGCCGAAATTGCGGATGTCCAGCAGATCGGACTCCGTGCGCGAGACGAGCTCGCCGACGGTGTGCACACCTTCGCGCTTGAGGCAGTTGTACGACCGGACGGTGAGTTCCAGATCGTCGATCGGCAGCGCGAAGGAAGCGATGTGATCCGCCTCGGCCGGCGATGGTCCGATCTCGATGCCTTCGGCTTCGACGTTGAGTTCCCGTGCCAGACCGAACAATTCGACCAGTGTCTTACCGGCCGAGGCCAGGGCGTCACGTGGGGTGATCGAGTTCTTGGTCTCGACGTCGAGGATCAGCTTGTCGAAGTCGGTGCGCTGCTCGACGCGGGTGGCCTCCACCTTGTAGGTGACCTTCAGCACCGGCGAGTAGATCGAGTCGACCGGGATGCGGCCGATCTCGGCACCCGAGGCCTTGTTCTGCACGGCGGGCACGTAGCCGCGGCCGCGCTCGACGACGAGCTCGACCTCGAGCTTGCCCTTGTCGTTCAGGGTGGCGATGTGCATGTCGGGGTTCTGCACCGTGACGCCCGCGGGCGGAACGATGTCACCGGCGGTGACGGCACCCGGGCCCTGCTTGCGCAGGTACATGGTGACCGGCTCGTCCTCCTCGGACGACACGACCAGGCTCTTGAGGTTCAGGATGATGTCGGTGACGTCTTCCTTCACCCCGGGAACGGTGGTGAACTCGTGCAGCACACCGTCGATGCGGATGCTGGTGACCGCCGCGCCGGGAATGGACGACAGCAGCGTGCGCCGAAGCGAGTTGCCAAGGGTGTAACCGAATCCGGGCTCCAAGGGCTCGATGACGAACTTGGACCGGTTCTCGGCAAGGCTCTCTTCGGACAGGGTGGGGCGCTGAGAAATCAGCATTTTCTATCTCCTTCTCGACATCCGCTATTTGATGCCGGTTTCGTGCTGCGGCCCCCAACTGGGTGCGCGCAGGTTCCTCTTACTTCGAGTAGAACTCGACGATCAGCTGCTCGGTGAGCGGCACCTGGATCTGCGCGCGCTCGGGAAGCTGATGGACGAGGATGCGCTGACGTTCGCCGACGACCTGCAGCCAACCCGGGATCGGGCGGTCGCCTGCAGTCTGGCGCGACAGCTCGAAAGGCAGCGTGTTCAACGACTTCTCACGAATGTCGATGATGTCGTACTGCGAAACGCGGTAGCTGGGGATGTCGACCTTCACGCCGTTGACGGTGAAGTGACCGTGACTGACCAGCTGACGGGCCATCCGGCGCGTACGGGCGAGCCCGGCGCGGTAGATGACGTTGTCCAGCCGGCTCTCCAGGATCTGCAGCAGGTTCTCGCCCGTCTTACCCGAGTGGCGGTTGGCCTCCTCGTAGTAACGACGGAACTGCTTCTCCATGACGCCGTAGGTGAAGCGAGCCTTCTGCTTCTCCTGCAGCTGCGTGCGATATTCGCTCTCCTTGATCCGCGCGCGACCGTGCTGGCCGGGCGGGTAGGGGCGCTTCTCGAAGGACTGATCTCCGCCGACCAGGTCGACGCCGAGGCGGCGCGACTTGCGGGTGACGGGTCCGGTGTAACGAGCCATGTCTCTCTATCTCCTCTAGACCCGGCGCCGCTTGGGCGGACGGCAGCCATTGTGCGGCTGCGGCGTGACGTCGGAAATGGCGCCGACCTCGAGGCCGGCGGCCTGCAGGGAACGAATCGCGGTCTCGCGGCCCGAGCCGGGGCCCTTCACGAACACGTCGACCTTCTTGACACCGTGCTCCTGCGCCTTGCGGGCGGCATTCTCGGCGGCCAGCTGCGCGGCGAACGGGGTCGACTTACGCGAACCCTTGAAGCCGACGTGACCCGACGACGCCCAGGCGATGACGTTGCCCTGCTGGTCGGTGATCGACACGATCGTGTTGTTGAACGTGCTCTTGATGTGAGCGGCCCCGTGGGGGACGTTCTTCTTTTCCTTGCGGCGGGTCTTCTGACCCTTCTTGGCGGCGGTGCCGCCCTTCTTGGCTTGTGCCATCGGGGGTTACCTGGCCTTCTTCTTGCCGGCGATCGTGCGCTTCGGGCCCTTGCGGGTGCGCGCATTGGTCTTGGTTCGCTGGCCACGCACCGGCAGGCCGCGACGATGCCGCAGACCCTGGTAGCAGCCGATCTCGATCTTGCGTCGGATGTCGGCCTGCACCTCGCGGCGCAGATCGCCCTCCACCTTCAGCGAGGCTTCGATGTATTCGCGCAACTGCGAGACCTGCTCATCGCTGAGGTCCTTGGTGCGCAGATCCCTGTCGATGCCGGTGGCCGACAGGATCTCCTGGGAGCGGGTACGGCCAATGCCGTAAATATAGGTCAGCGCGATCTCCATGCGCTTGTCGCGCGGGAGATCTACGCCCATGAGACGTGCCATCAGGCAGTGATTCCTTTTCGTTGCGGAGGTCTTGTCCCAGTCCGTTCCCCTCACGGGGTCCGGCCTCCGTGCCGGACGTGGATGAGCGGCCTATCCGCTCAGTGGTACTGGGAGTTCGTCATTCAGTTGTGGTGGTGCGAGCTTCGCTTCGCGCTTTAGCCCTGACGCTGCTTGTGGCGCGGATCGGAGCAGATCACCATGACCCGCCGATGCCGACGGATCACCCTGCACTTGTCGCAGATTGGCTTGACGCTCGGGTTCACCTTCACGGCGATTCGATCCTGTTCTTTGGTTCGTTGTTACTTGTAGCGGTAAACGATGCGGCCCCGGGAGAGGTCGTATGGAGACAACTCCACGACAACGCGGTCCTCGGGCAGTATGCGGATGTAGTGCTGCCGCATCTTGCCGCTGATGTGCGCGAGCACCTTGTGTCCGTTCTCCAGCTCAATGCGAAACATCGCATTGGGCAGGGGCTCGACCACGCGGCCCTCGACTTCGATGGCACCGTCTTTTTTAGCCATGTCCTCCGTAATTCCCTGTCTGGCGCCGCAAGCGCCGCCTCCGACTACAAAACGTGAGCCGGAGTGGTTAAATTCCAGGACAGGGCACGCAAGAGTCGGCGCGGATGCCGCACCGTTGGTCAATAGTACCCGCTCGCGCGCCCTCCCCAAAATCGCCGAACCCCCTGCATCGGTGGCCGCCCACAGCCTGCTGTTTGGGTCGATATCCACTGGACGACCTGCGCATAATTGGTGGTGATGACTGGACCTGTATCCCAGCCCCGCAACCCCGTGATTCTTACCGTGGACGACGATCCCGCGGTGTCGCGCGCGGTGGCTCGGGATTTGAGACGCCACTACGGCGAGCGTTACCGCATCGTCCGCGCCGAGAGCGGCCCCGACGCCCTCGCCGCGCTGAAGGAACTCAAACTGCGTGGCGAGACGGCGGCGGTACTGGTCGCGGACTACCGGATGCCGCAGATGAGCGGCATCGAGTTCCTCGAGAAGGCAATGGACCTGTTTCCCCTGGCCAAACGGGTGCTGCTCACCGCCTACGCCGACACCCACGCCGCGATCGACGCCATCAACGTCGTCGACCTCGATCACTACCTGCTCAAGCCGTGGGACCCACCCGAGGAGAAGCTCTACCCCGTCGTCGACGGGTTGCTCGAGGAGTGGCGCGCCGTCGGCGACCGGGCGATGCCGTTCACCAAGGTGATCGGCCACCGCTGGAACCAACGGTCGTGGGAGGTTCGTCAGTTCCTGGCGCGCAACCAGTTCCCCTTCCGCGCCTTCATGGCCGACGAACCGAAGGGCAGACAGCTTCTCGACGCGGCCGGGCTCGACGGCCTGCAGCTTCCGGTGGTGATCACCGAGAAGGGTGAGGCGCTGGTCGAACCGACGGACGGCAGGCTCGCCGAGCTGCTCGGGCTTTCGACCGAACCGTCGCTGCCGATGTACGACCTCGCCGTCATCGGCGGCGGACCTGCGGGTCTCGCCTCGGCGGTGTACGGCGCGTCGGAGGGGCTCGAGACCGTGCTCATCGAGAAGGCCACCACCGGCGGACAGGCCGGCCGCAGCTCGCGGATCGAGAACTACCTTGGGTTCGAGAACGGTGTCTCCGGCATCAAGTTGACGACGTCGGCCCGTCGGCAGGCCGAGCGGTTCGGCGCCGAGGTCATCACCACCCGCGACGTCGTCAAGCTGCACGTCGGCGAGACCGCGCCCACCATCGAGTTCGAGGACGGCAGCACCATCGGCGCGCGGTCGGTGATCCTCGCGACCGGCGTCGAGTACCAAGAGCTCAAGGTCGTCGGGTGCTGGAATGACCCGGCGGATCCCGACGGCTGCAACTATGTCGGCCGCGGCGTCTACTACGGCGCATCGGTGTCCGATGCCGAGGAGTGCCGAGACGAGGACGTCTACATCGTCGGCGGCGCCAACTCGGCGGGCCAGGCCGCAATGTTCATGTCCAAGACCGCCAAGTCGGTGACGCTGCTCGTCCGGGGCCCGTCGCTGGAGGCGTCGATGTCGCACTACCTGATCGAGCAGATCGAGAAGAACGACAAGATCTACGTCAGGACCTGCACCGAGGTGGTCGACACGGTCGGCGAAGACGACCACCTCTCGGGCTTGGTGCTCTTCGACAGGCAGTCCGGTGAGCAGTCGACGGTGATCTGCGGTCGGATGTGCTGTTACATCGGTGCCACTCCGCGGACCAAGTGGCTCGACGGCGTTCTTGCCCTCGACGACCGCGGCTTCGTGCTGGCCGGGCCGGACCTCAAGGACGTGGTCGGCTGGAGCCATCGCGACCGTCCGCCGCATCATCTGGAAACAAGTGTGCCCGGTGTGTTTGTTGCAGGTGACGTGCGCTCGGAATCCGCGAAGCGGGTGGCGGCCGCCGTCGGCGAAGGGTCGATGGCCGTGATGCTGGTGCACCGCTACCTGGCCGAGGCCTAGAAAGGACCACCCGATGGGCGAAACATGTCTGCCCGACGAGCTCCGGACGCTGTTTCTCTTCGAGAAACTCAGCGACAGACAGCTGGAGTCGCTATGCGTCCACGGGCATCTGGCGCGTTTCGATCCGGGGCCCATCTGCATCGAGGGTGAGGCGGCGACGTGCTTCTACGTCCTCATCGAGGGCGAGCTGGTGATGTCGAAGCGTTCCGGTGGTGCGGACCTGGAAACCAACCGGACCTCGCAGCGCGGCGTCTACTGCGGCGCATGGAGCGCCTTCGTCGCAGGCGTGCCACAGGTCTACGAGTCCTCGGTACGCGTCACGAAACCCTCGAAGTTCTTCGTTCTCGACGCACAGGCATTCGGCGACTTCGTCAAGGCGGAGCTTCCGATGGCGGTACATCTGCTCGAAGGCCTGAAGGTCGGCGGTTTGCGCCAACGTCAGATCATCGACCAGAACGAGAAGCTGCTGGCTCTCGGACAACTCTCGGCGGGTCTGACGCATCAGCTCAACAACCCCGCCGCTGCGGCTAGCCGCGCAGTGGCCGACCTCCGCGAGAAGGTCGCAGGGATGCGCCACAAACTGGCGATGCTCGCCGAAGGCAAGTTCAGCCCGGAGGGGTTGCGCGTCCTCGTCACCATTCAGGAGGAAGTCGCCGAACAGGTCGCCAAGTCCAAGGCGCAGGAACTGACCGCGCTCGAATCGTCGGACCGCGAGGACCTCATCGGAGACTGGCTCGACGACCACGAGATCGTCGGCGCGTGGGACTACGCGCCCACCTTCGTCGAGGCCGGCCTCGACACCGACTGGCTGGAGCGCATCTCCGCCTCGATCGACGCCGCGGACGCCTCGGCCTCCCTGCAGGGTGCACTCGGCTGGCTGAAGTACACCATCGACACCGAACTGCGGATGAACGAGATCACCGAGGCGAGCAGCCGGATCTCGGCGCTGCTCGCGGGGGCCAAGCAGTACTCCCAGATGGACCGTGCCCCGTACCAGAGCGCGAACGTCCACGATCTGTTGCGCAGCACCATCATGATGTTCGGCGAGAAGGTGGGCAAGGACAAGCCGGTCAAGCTGGTCAAGGAATGGGATATGTCCCTGCCCGAAATCCAGTGCTACCCAGGCGATCTCAATCAGGTCTGGACCAACGTCATCGACAACGCGATCCAGGCAATGGACGGACACGGCACGCTGACGATCCGAACGTGCACCGTGGGTGAGGACGCGATCAAGGTGATCATCGGCGACGACGGCCCCGGCATTCCGAAGGACAACGTCGAACGCATCTTCCAACCGTTCTTCACCACCAAGCCCTTCGGCGAGGGCACCGGGGTCGGCCTCGACCTCGCCTGGCGGATCGTCAACCAGAAGCACCACGGCAACATCCGCGTCGAGTCGGAGCCGGGCGACACCCGATTCATCATCGTCCTGCCGCTGATCGCCCCCAAGCCCGAGGAAGCACCCGCCGACGCCGGGTAAGAGTTCCGATCAGCCAGATCGCGACGGAATAGGCACGAGGACACGGCGGGTTGAGCTCAGCATGACGAAACCAAACCTCGGCAAGTTCGGCGTGTTCGGTCACTACTCCCAGTGGCAGCAGTTGTCTGCGGACCAACTCCGCGAGATCGAGGCTCTCGGCTACGGGGCCATCTGGGCAGGTGGATCCCCGCCGGCCGAACTCGACTGGGTGGAACCCATCCTTGGCGCGACGGACCACCTTCAGCTGGCCACGGGCATCGTCAACATCTGGACGGCCGAGGCGGGTCCGGTGGCAGAGTCGTTCCACCGCATCGACAAGGCCTACCCGAACCGGTTCCTGCTCGGCATCGGCGTCGGCCATCCCGAGGCGCACCAGGAGTACAAGAAGCCGTACCAGGCGCTGACCGAGTACCTGGACAAGCTCGACGAGCACGGCGTCCCGAAGGACCGCCGCGTCGTCGCCGCCCTCGGACCGCAGGTGCTGAAGCTGTCCGCCAGGCGCAGCGCGGGCGCCCATCCGTACCTGACCACGCCCGAGCACACCGCTGCGGCCCGCCAACTCATCGGGCCCGACGCGTTGCTCGCTCCCGAGCACAAGGTGGTCCCGACCACCGACGCCGAGCAGGCCCGCACGGTCGGCCGCAAGGCGCTGGAGATCTATCTGAATCTGGCGAACTACACCAACAACTGGAAACGGCTCGGCTTCACCGACGACGACATCGCCAAGCCGGGCAGCGACGCCCTCGTCGACTCGGTGGTGGCATACGGCACGGTCGATGCGATCGCCGCCCGGCTGTCCGAGCACCTCACCGCAGGCGCAGATCACGTTGCCGTTCAGGTGCTAACGGGTACTGACAAGCTGGTGCCCGCACTCACCGAACTGGCGGGGCCTCTCGGCCTACAGTGACCGGCCTGTATTCGAAGGGACTGTTTCGCACATGACTGACGTATCCGAGCTCAAGCCCAACCTGGGGCGCTTCGGCGTCTGGACCGCGGGGGCGGTGACACCCGAGCAGGCCGTCGAGATCGAGAAGCTGGGCTACGGCGCCGTCTGGGTGGGCGCATCGCCACCGGCCGATCTGGCGTTCGTCGAACCGATCCTCGAGGCCACCGAGACCCTGCAGGTGGCGACGGGCATCGTCAACGTATGGGCGGCCCCGGCCGACGAGGTCGCCGAGTCGTATCACCGCATCGAGAAGGCCTACCCCGGCCGGTTCCTGCTCGGCATCGGCATCGGCCATCCGGAGAACACCGACGAGTACCGCAAGCCGTACGACGTCCTTGTCGAGTACCTGGACGCCTTGGACGCCGCCAAGGTACCGACCAGTCGTCGCGTGCTGGCGGCGCTCGGCCCGAAGGTGCTCCGACTCGCTGCCAAGCGCAGCGCCGGGGCGCACCCCTATCTCACGACGCCCGAACACACCGCACAGGCCCACGCGCTGATCGGCAACGCGGTGTTCCTGGCACCGGAGCACAAGGTGGTGCTGGCCAGGGATGCGGCCACCGCCCGCGAGATCGGCCGCCAGACCTTGGAGTTCTACCTCAATCTGAGCAACTACGTGAACAACTGGAAGCGACTGGGCTTCACCGACGCCGACCTCGAAAAGCCGGGCAGCGACAAGCTCGTCGACGCGATGGTCGCCCACGGCACCCCCGACGACATCGCCAGACGGTTGCAGGAGCACATCGACGCGGGTGCCGACCACGTCTGCGTCCAGGTGCTCGGTGGCCAGGACGCACTGATCCCCACTCTGGCCGAGTTGGCGGCCCCGTTGGGGCTCTCGACCGACGGCTAGATCGGCCAACCGCTAGGGTTTGTCACCATGCGTTTGCTGGTCACCGGTGGCGCCGGCTTCATCGGCGCCAACTTCGTACACGCCGCGGTGCGTGAGCATCCAGAGGTCCAGGTAACGGTGCTGGACGCCCTGACCTATGCGGGCAGCCGCGAGTCGTTGGCGCCCGTCGCCGACGAGGTGCGCCTGGTACACGGCGACATCAGCGACGGCGAACTGGTCGAGAAGTTGGTCGCCGAGTCCGACGCCGTCGCGCACTTCGCCGCCGAGACGCACGTCGACAACTCGTTGGCCGACCCCGAGGCGTTCCTTCGCACCAACGTCATCGGCACGTTCACCCTGCTCGAAGCCGTGCGTCGGCACGGCATTCGACTGCACCACGTGTCGACCGACGAGGTCTACGGCGACCTGCCGCTCGACGATCCCATCCGCTTCACCGAGTCCACCGCGTACAACCCGTCGAGCCCGTACTCGTCGACCAAGGCCGCGTCGGACATGCTGGTGCGTTCGTGGGTGCGGTCCTACGGCGTGCGGGCGACGATCTCGAACTGCTCCAACAACTACGGGCCCTACCACCACGTGGAGAAGTTCATTCCGCGCCAGATCACCAACGTGC
>JAOPWT010000049.1 GCA_025965555.1 Mycobacterium sp. | reverse complement strand
AGAATGTTGCGACCACGGCGCTTCCACACGGAGATCGACCCTGGGCCGGTGCAGATTCAGGCCCGCCGCGTGCATTTCGACGTCGAGGACATCCCGCTGCACTGGATTCCCGACCATCCCGTCGCCTCCAACATGATCAGTCTGCTGAACGTCGTGCTGCCCGCCGCCGAGCGTTGGTTCGTCGCGGCCTACAACGAGGCGCTGCCGCTGGTGAAGGATCCGAAGCTGGCCGAGGACATGCGCGGATTCATCGGCCAGGAGTCCACCCACGCCGACGTCCACGACAAGGTGCTCCACGAGTACATGGTCACGCACGGGGTCGACGTAAAGCCGATCCTGGACCAGATCGAGTACGTCTTCGAGAAGGTGCTGGCGCCCGACCCGTCGATCACCGATCCCAAGCGCAAGCTGAACCATCTGTGCGACCGGCTGTGGCTGATCGCGGCGATCGAGCACTACACCGCGGTGCTCGGCGACTTCTCGTTGAACTGCGCGTGGGATGACCATGACGCCAACCCGACGATGGTGGACCTCTTCCGTTGGCACGGAAGCGAAGAGGTCGAGCACCGCATGGTGGCCCACGACGTTGCCCACTACTTCCACGACAGTTACGTCGACCGCATCCGCGCGATGACGATTGCCGTCGTCATGATGGCGGCGTTCTTCCAGCGCGGCGCCTGGTATCTGTCCAAGAATGACCCGACCGTCGGGTTGGGCTGGTTCCAGATGCAGCGCCTGCGGATGCGGGACTCCAAGCTCGGGCTGCTGCCCAAGTACCGGAAGCTGTTCGGCTCCAACACCTTCATGTACTTTCGCCCAAGCTTCTCGCCGGAGGAGATGGGGTCCACGGCGCAGGCGGTCGCCTACCTGGCCAGCTCCCCCGCGGCTCGGGCGGCACATCTTTGATGTTCGCGCGCTTCCGTGAGGCACCGCCGAGCGCGTCTGGGCGGTCCCGTCACGATCTTTCGATCGGCTTCGCGGCCACCGTCCTCACCGGGTTGTTCAACTTGTCGGCCGCCGTGCGCAACGTCGCGCCACTGCCCGGCGTCGACCGCGGGTTCGCACTCGTCGTGGCCGACCGCCGGGTCGTCGCCCACGATCAGGACGTCATCGCGTTGACGTTCACCGCGCCGGGTGGCGGCCCCTTGCCGCGTTGGCATCCCGGGGCCCACATCGACGTGCACCTGCCAAGCGGCCGGGTGCGGCAGTACTCGCTGTGCGGTGACCCCGGCGTCACCGATTCGTATCGAATTGCGGTGCGCCGCATTCCCACTGGGGGCGGCGGATCGATCGAGGTGCACGACGAACTTGCCGTTGGCGCGACCATCACCACCGGCGGACCGCGCAACGCGTTCCCGCTGACGGTGCCCGGCTACGGCTCGCCCGCGCAGCGTTTCCGGTTCATCGCGGGCGGCATCGGCATCACGCCGATCCTCCCGATGCTGGCGCAGGCCGAGCAGCTCGGCGTGGAGTGGTCGATGGTCTACGCGGGCCGCAGTCGTGACACCCTGCCGTTCCTCGAGGAGCTCGCGCGCTTCGGCGACCGCATCGAGATTCGCTCCGACGACGAGCACGGTCTGCCGACGGCGGCGGATCTGCTCGGCGACTGTCCGGACGGCACGACGGTCTACGCGTGCGGACCCGCGCCGGTGCTGACGTCGCTGCGGGCGGCACTGGCCGGGCGTGATGACGTAGAGCTGCACTTCGAGCGGTTCGCGGCTCCGCCGGTCGCCGACGGCACCGCGTTCACGGCGTCGGTGGCCTCGACGGGTCAGGCGGTCCGAGTCGGCGCCGACGAGACACTGCTGACGGCGCTGAATCGCCATGGCGTGCACGCGCCGTACTCGTGTCAGCAGGGCTTCTGCGGCACCTGCCGCACGCGGGTGCTCGAGGGCGACGTCGAGCACCGCGACACGTTGCTCACCGACCCTGAACGCGACGCCGGGATGATGCTGATCTGCGTCTCGCGCGCGGCCCGCGATGCGAACCTGATCCTCGACCTCTGAGCAATTCTGGCGGACTACTATTCGCCCATGCCGTTGGACGAGGGGACCACCTTTGCCGGCTACACCATCGTTCGGCGCCTCGGCTCGGGCGGCATGGGAGAGGTCTACCTGGTCAAACACCCGCGACTACCCCGTCAGGACGCGCTGAAGGTCCTGCGCCCCGAGGTATCGGCGGACGGCGAATACCGGGAGCGGTTCAATCGGGAAGCGGACATCGCCGCCTCGCTGTGGCATCCGCACATCGTCGGCGTGCACGACAGGGGCGAGACCGGCGGCCGGCTCTGGATCGACATGGACTACGTCGACGGCACCGACGCCAGCCGTCTGTTGCTCGAGCAGTACCCCAACGGGATGCCCGGCGCGGAGGCTGCCGAGATCGTCGCCGCCGTGGCCGAAGCGCTCGATTACGCCCATCAGCGCAGCCTGCTTCACCGCGATGTGAAACCCGCCAACATCCTGCTTGCCAACCCGGGCACGGCAGAGAGTCGGATCATGTTGGCGGACTTCGGCATTGCGCGCTGGGTCGACGATCCGAGCGGGCTGACGGCGACGAACATGACCGTCGGCACCGTGTCGTACGCGGCGCCCGAGCAACTGATGGGCGGTGACCTCGACGGACGCGCTGACCAGTACGCCTTGGCGGCGTCGGCGTTTCACCTCCTGACGGGTGCGCCGCCATTCGCACACTCGAACCCGGCGGTCGTCATCAGCCAGCACCTCTCGGCCGCTCCACCGGTGATCGGTGATCGGCGCCCCGAACTGGCCGCGTTGGACCCGGTGTTCGCCAAGGCACTGGCCAAGGATCCGAAGGACAGGTACGAGCGGTGCGCCGACTTCGCGCGGGCGCTTCGGCACCGGCTCGGTGGCGACGACTCCGGCGAGACGCGGCTGTCATCACCGGTGGTGGCTCCCCTCCCGCAACGACGGTCCCCGCTGCGCGCGGGCGTGCTGGTGCCCGCGGTACTTGCCGTCCTGCTGGTCGTGGCAATCGGATTCGGGGTTTTCGAGCTGACGCGGGCCGACGACGAGCGTGCGGTCCCGCCCGCGACCGCCACCGCAACCACGTCGCGAGTGACGCCGCCCCCGCCCCCGGCGCCGTCGCCGCCGTCACCGCCCGAGTCGGCGACGACCGTGCCCCCGCCTGCCGTGGCGGCCATCGGCGCCGACTGCTCCCCCGGTGGCAGCACCGCCACGACGGCCAATGGGACGACGGCGTACTGCTCGGCGCTGCAGGGCACCCGCGCGACGATCTGGTCGCTGACCCCCGGTGAGGTGCCGAGCCCGACCGTGACGGTCGATCCGACGGAGACGCCGCTGCCCACCGAGCAGGAGACGCCGCTGCGGGTGTGCATGCAGCAGACGGGCCAGACTCGGCGGCAGTGTCGGATGGACATCCTGCGGAGCAACGGTCTGCCGTGACCCTGCAGATGGCCGACAGGCTGGCAGTGGCGGATCTGGTGCACCTGTACGCTGCCGCGGTCGATGATCGCCGGTTCGGTGACGTGATCGAATTATTCACCGAGACAGCTGAATTGCGGTTGCCCGACCCGCCGCGGGAGTTGGAGCCGATCATCGTCAAGCGTGGCCGCACCGGCGTCGGCGAGGCGATGGCGGCGCTGCGCCTCGTGCACCGCACCGAGCACGCAATCGTCGGCGAGGTGTACGCCGACGGCCAGGAGCCGGGCTACGCGCTGGGCCGCATCACCTGCATCGCGCACCACTGGACCCGCTCAGCCGAGCACGTGACGGACGTGGTGTGGCACCTGCGCTACGACGACGAGTACCTGCGGACGCCTGCGGGCTGGCGGATCCACGGTCGCAGGTTGACGGTCAATGCGATCGAGACGCGTCCCGTCAGGCGCCTTCGAGATGAGCGATGAGGTAAGTCAGCAGGGGCCGCTGACCCTTGAGAAGTTTGACCTGCGCCTCGGCGATGGAGAACCAACCCACCCGATCGATTTCGGGAAACTCCTTGAACCTGCCAGAGCCCTTCGGCCACTCCAGTTCGAAGGTGTTGCTCACGCTGCCGGTGACGTCGAGGTCAGCCTCGACGGCGAACGCGGTGACGATCTTGCCGCCGGACTGCTTCACCGGAGGCAGCGCGATCCGCGGTCCCTGTGGCACGGGCAGGCCGATCTCCTCGACGAACTCGCGTTGCGCGGCCACCCACGGGTCCTCGTCATCGGTGTACTCGCCCTTGGGGATTGACCACGCGGCCTCGTCCTTGCGCGCCCAGAACGGGCCGCCCGGATGACCGATGAGGACGTCGACCCCTTCGGCGCCGATCCGGTACAGCAGCAGGCCGGCGCTCAGTCGTGGCACCGTCTACCACTCCTTGAGCACGCGCAGCTTGTTCGCCTTGAGGACGGCGTCGCGTCGCAGCCGCTTCAACTCCTGCTGAAACGGGTTGGTGCCCTGGAGATTCAGCGGAAGCACGAGGTTGGCGGTCAGTTCGTCCTCGAAGACCCATGGCTCTGGCCGAACCACCCACGACACCAGGGCGTTCTCGCCCATCCACTGGTTGAGCACGGCTTCGCCGCCGGCCAGGGTGATCTGCCGTCCCGAGCCGACGCGGCGGAGCTCGACGCCCAACTCGGGGGCCAGCAGCACGCCGAGCGTCTTGCGCAACGAGGAGCCGTCGGCATTGGCACGCGCACCGCCGAAGTGATAGCGGATTCGTTTGTGCAGATCCTGGCTGACCGGTCGCTTTCCGTTCGCAGGCGGCGGCGTAGGGCTGATTCCGACGTGCAGCAAGGTCAGGCCGTCCCGCACTTCGCAGCCGGTGGCGTCGATGGCTGCGGGCAGCGAGCGGAACCACCAACCGTAGGCGCCGGGGGCATGCGGGACCGGGCTCGGCTCGGTGAACACTTCGTCGCGCGTAAATCGCTGCGCGTCAAGAAAATCCGCGACGGCACTCGCACCCTGGTCGAAAGACATGCCTCAGCCTTTCACATCCGTCGGTAGGCATGCAGACACCGTCGCGGGCCCGGCCGCGCTGCCAGGCAAGTTGGCGCCCGCGCGGCATTGCCGGATGCTGGAGGGGTGACGGATCCGGGGCCGCTCCGAGGATGGGACCCGTTCCGTCCACTCGACCTGTTGGCCAACACCGGCGTGGCAGCCGCGTACAAGACGATGTTCGTCACCATCCGTCGGCTCGTCGTCGGCAGGCGCCTGTCGGTCAGCGTCGACGACGGCACCCTTGACCTGACGGTGACCCGCTTCAGCTCGAGGCTGGATCTCAAGCACGTGGCGACGGGCAGGCACCACGACGTCCGCCTTGAGGCACAAGACATCCGCTGGCGGGATTACGAGTTCGACCGTGCCCACGTCACCCTGCGCAACCTTCACTTCCGCGGGAGTCTCCGGCCGACGGAGCTCGTTGCCGCTCCCGTCGAGCTGACGGTCGAACTACCCGCACCCGCGCTTGACGACATGTTCCGCTGGGCGGCGCCTCGGCTGGCCGGCGAGGTGGGGCCGGACGGCGTCGCCCGCCTGCACTTCGCCAAGCGCAGGGGCAGCGGCCACGTGGAGGTCGACGCCCGGCTGGACGGTTCGACGCTGTGGGTCACTCCACGTGCGGTCGTGCGCCGCAGGCGGTGGATGCTGCCCGAGCGCACGCCGTCGTACCGGGTTCGCATTCCCGAGTTGCCGCACGGCCTGCAGTTGACGTCCATCGACTTCGACCCGGGCATCGTCCGGCTGAGCGGCACCCTGCCGGAGTGGCGCGCCGACATGCCGCGCACGCGTCTGGAGGACATCATCGGCCAGCTCAGCGCGGTTGGAAAGCCGCTGAGCGTGATCTGGTCGAGCGCCGCCGATACAGGTCGCTGAGCGCGCCGCTAAAGTCGCCTCCGTGGCTGACGAGTCATATCTGCGATACGTCGCTCTCGGCGACAGCCAAACCGAAGGTCTGTGGGACGGTGACGACACCTCTGGCGTCAAGGGCTTCGCCGACCGACTGGCCGAACGGCTCGAGGAAATCCACCCCGGGGTCCTCTACGCCAATCTCGCCGTGCGCGGCCGCCGCATCCGCGATGTCCTCGACAACCAGTTGCCCGCGGCCGTCGCGATGCGGCCCGACCTGATCACCAGCTGCATCGGGATGAACGACGTCACGCGGCCCGGCAAGACGTTCGCCAACGCGCTCGAGGACATCGATCTGCTGCACGACCGCCTCGCCGAGACAGGTGCGACCATCGTCACGACGACGTTCCCCGACCTGGAGCAGATCCTGCCGGTGGGCCGCTTCCTTCGCGCCCGCGTGCTGCAGATGAACGCGGTGATCCGGGCGGCCGCGGCGCGGCACGGATTTCGGCTCGTCGACCTCTACGAGGCGAAGTCGATGACCGACCCGGACATCTGGAGTCCCGACCGCGTGCACGGCTCACCGGAGGGGCATGCGCGATTCGCGGCTGCCGCCGCAGAAGCACTCGAACTGCCTGGCAGCAACCATGATTGGGCGACCTCGCATACTGAGGTCGTCAGGCCCGGCTTCCGGTCGCGGGTGTATTCGCAGGCATTGTGGACGCAGAATCTGCTGATGCCGTGGATCTGGCGGCATGTACGCGGACTGTCCAGCGGCAACGGGCGCGATCCGAAGCGCCCGCGGCTGGAGCCGATGGCGGTCGCGCTAGAAAGCGAGACCGCCGAGGCCGCCGAGTAGGTCGAGCGGAACCGGGGACTCGCCGTTGGCCAGCGAGGCCATCGCGCCGGGGCAGAAGGCCGAGATCGCCAGTCCGGTGAACATCGTCGCGGGTCCCAGCGACATGCCGCCGGCGTCGGCGACCCTGGCTGCGGTATCCGCGAGGTCCTGGCCCGGCTGCGACAGCATCGGGCACACCGACTGTCCGAGGTCGGCTGCCTGGCCGGGATCGCCCATGCCAATACCCGCGCTGCCCAGCGAGTCGATGAAGTCGGTGGTCGAGTCCGCCGAGGCGGGGGCGGCGGCGACCAAGGCGGCGCACAGGGCGCCACCGGTCACGACGGCGATGCGGGCGATCGATTTGCTGTCCACGGGCAAAAGAGTACGGCGAATCGCTGTGATCGGCCCAATCAGACGCCGGTCCACACCTCGGCGATCTGGCCACCGATGTCGATGACCTTGGCCTTCTCGGCTCCGGGGCTGTCGATTTCACCGGCGACGTGTTGGGCGACGAAGCGTTTGATCTCGGCGTCGACACCGCCCACGATCCGCACCAGTTCGGCGCGCAGCGTCGTCGACGTGATGTGAATGGAGATGTCGGTCGAGCGGGGCTTCTCGACGTCGAGGATCAGCGACAACGGGTGCGCGGCCACGGCGGTGGCTCGCAGAGCGACTTCACCGAAGACGATGAAGCGTGGCTTGTCGATGCGCAGGTCGATGACCAGTTCGATCTCGAGCGGGATCCGGATGTCGAACGTCAGCTGTTCGCCGTTCTTCCGCGTCACGGACGGATCCTGCACCTTCACCTTCGCGGTGACCTTGGCGAACTTCCCCGGCCCCTGCGCCATCGGACCCATCGAGAACTCGTCGCCCGCGATCTGACCGATTGCCGCGCCGACGCGCTCTTCGGTCACGGCGATCTCGAAGAACCGCCGGCCGAATTCCTCATACGTCATGGCGTCGTAGTCAGACATGGTTCGAATACCTTGTCACGTCGACTGGTCGTCGGTGAACACCCGCACCGTACGGATCCGTGTTTGATGGCCCACCGAGCCTCGCCCGCCCAACGTCGGCCGGGCCTCGATTTCACCGAAGAGCACCAACTGGCGTTCGTCGCGCCGCACCCTGGCGACCACGCAGTGCCCGGCGCGGATCATCCCGTCCCAGCGCGCGCCGTGCAGCATCGCGACGAGTTCTGAGGTGCCGATGAGCTCGTCGACTCCCCTGGTCAGGTGTGCGGCGTCGGCCAGCCGTCGCTTGACCGCGACCTGGTCGCCGGCGCAGGCGTCGTCGAGCAGGCCCGCCAGGTGCCGTTTGCCCCGACTGGTCAGGCCGCCGAAACCGGACAGGAAGCCCACGGTACCCGCCGGCCCTTGGTTGCACAGCAGCGCGCGCGACAGTTGCAGGCCGGCAGGCACGGCGCCGACGCCGCTGCGCGCGAACTGCCACACCATGGCGGGCAACTGCCAAAATGCTTGCAGCCGAGTAATTCTCAGAGTTTCATCGAGGTCGTACACCAAGTAGGCGGGGATCATCATCGTCACCGACGGGCCCATCCGCACCTCGAGGGTCAGATCGCGGACGACGGTCGACCCGGCGACGACGTCGGCGCCGCGGTGGAACGTGATGTCCCTCGGCCCGATGAAGGTGTCGTAGAAGCGCTCGATCTGCGCGCGTCCGCGGTGGGGCCGGGACCCGACGGGGTCCTCGATGCGTCCGTCCGGGCTGAAGAGCCCGACCCAGCTCTCGCGGTCGTGCGCGCCCGCGGCCTCGGGCGAACGTTCGACGGCGGCGATCAGCTCGGCCTTCGTGACGGTCATACCCAACCGTTTACCACTCCGTTCGCTTTGGAGTGAACGTCGTGGCGAACTTCGCCGTCGACCTGCACACTGGTGGGAAGCGCGATCGACCTCGAGTCGCTGCAGATGAAGGAGCCCGTCATGAGCCAGAATCCGTTCGGGATCGACCCCGAGGACTTCGAGCGTGCCATCCGCGAGGCAGGCGACGGGCTGCGGGATGCGCTAGGCCGCATGGGCAAGCAGGCCAGCTGGTCGACGCTGCTCGACGAGTTCACCAAGGGCACCCGCCCCAAGACCGAGCCTGAGACGACGGGCGAGACGGGCGACGGCGTCTGGTCCATTTACACGGTCGACGAGGCGGGCGGCGCCCACATCGAAGAGGTGTACCCGACGGAGCTGGACGCGTTGCGCGCCAACAAGAACAACACCGACGCGGGCCGCAAGGTGCGGTTTCTGCCGTACGGCATCGCGGTCAGCGTGCTCGACAGCGAGTAGTCGCGACACAACCTCGGACGCCTGGATCGAAACCACTCGCCCCCTCGGCGATACCCGCTAGGATTTGCCGACACGTCGCTGGAGCCGCCCTGGCGGCGACCGTGTTCGAGGAGGCTCATCATCATGATTCGCGAACTGACGATCGCCGCGGCGATCGCCGGGGCGGCCATCGCACCGGTGCCGTCGGCCGCGGCCGATCCGGGTCCGATGTATCCCGACGATCCGAGTCACTACGACACCTCCGCCACCGACGTGCCCGGCATGAATTACCAGGCCTCCCTCGGCGCACCCTGCGACAACTATCAGCTGTTCACGTTCGGTCGCAGTCGTGGCGGTTCGACGGTGGTGTGCCACTACATCCCGAACCAGTGGCCTCCGGTCTACACCGGGTTTTGGGTGTCGTCGTATCCGCTGAAGGGTGTCCAGGAGATCGGTGCGCCGTGCGATGGCCCCAAGGGGGCGGCCCAGGCACCGGACGGTCGCCCGATGGTGTGCCTCGGCGAGCAGGGCTGGCAGCCGGGCACGCTGACCGGTGCCGGATTCTTCCCGGGCTGATCGACCGGGCGTGCAGACCATACGGTCAGGGAGCGCCTGTATGGTCGTCGTTCATGGGTAGTGGGACGAACTTCAACCTGTCGGACGTCTTCGGCACCGTGGCCAACGCCATCCCCGAATCGACGTTCCTGGTCTGGCGCGGCTGTCGGCTCTCGTACGGCGAGGTGGACCGACGGGTGGACGGCTTCGCCAACTACTTGGCGTCTGTCGGCCTCGGCGCCCACACCGAGCGTCACGCGCTGGCGGGCCACGAGTCCGGTCAGGACCACCTCGGCATCTATCTGCGCAACGGCAACGAGTACCTCGAGGCGATGATCGGCTCGTACCGGGCCCGCGTCGCGCCGTTCAACGTCAGCTACCGCTACGTCGAGGACGAACTGCTCTACCTGCTTACCGACTCCACCTCGAAGGCGCTGGTTTACCCCGCCGAATTCGCGCCGCGCGTGGCCGCGATCCGCGACCGCCTGCCGTACCTGCGGGTGCTGATCCAGGTCGCCGACCACTCCGGCCACGAACTGCTGCCCGGCGCCGTCGACTACGAGACGGTCCTCGCCACGCCGGCACCCGCCGCGGGGCTGCCGACGCCGTCCGGCGACGACCTCTACATCCTCTACACCGGCGGCACCACCGGCATGCCGAAGGGCGTGCTGTGGCGTCAGCACGACATCTTCCTGTCGTCGATGGGCGGGCGCCCGTGGGGCAGCGACCAACCACTGGCCTCACTCGACGAGCTCGCCGAGAAGGCGCGCGCCTCCGCAGGCGCGATGTCGATGATGATGATTCCGCCGTTCATGCACGGGGCTGCGCAGTGGGCGGCCTTCAACGCCGTCACCATGGGCGGTCGCATCGTGATCCCCGACGACGTCGAGCGGATGCGGCCCGCCGAGGTGCTGCGCCTGGCCGCCGACGAAAAGGTGCTCAGTATGCCGGTGGTCGGCGACGCGATCGCCCGTCCACTGCTCGACGAGATCGAGACTGGCGACTACGACCTGTCCGGTCTCCTCACCATCACCAACGGGGGCGCACCGCTGTCGCCGACGGTGCGCGAACGCATCCTCAAGGCGTTACCCCACCTGATGCTGCTCGACGCCGTCGGGGCGTCGGAGTCCGGCGCGCAGATGAGCACGGCGACGACGGCGGGCGCCGAGACGGCGGCCGCCACGTTCACGCCACAGTCCGACACCGCGGTTGTCTCCGCGGAGCTCGACCGGGTGCTGCAGCCGGGCGAGGGCCAGGGCTGGCTGGCGCGTCGCGACCTGATTCCGCTGGGGTATCTGGGCGACGCGGAAAAGACCGCCAAGACGTTCCCGACGATCGCCGGGGTGCGCTGGTCGGTGCCAGGCGACCGGGCGGACGTGTTGTCCGACGGGCGAATTCAGTTGCTCGGCCGCGACTCGGTGACCATCAACTCCGGTGGCGAGAAGATCTTCGTCGAAGAGGTCGAGCGGGCGATCGCCGCCCACCCGAGCGTGTACGACGTCGTCGTGGTGGGCCGGCCATCGCAGCGGTGGGGCAGCGAGGTGGTCGCGGTCGTGCAATTCGCGGAGGGCGCCGACGCCACTGACGAGGAACTCGTCGAGGTGTGTCGGACGTCGATCGCGCGCTACAAGATCCCGAAGGCGTTCATCAGGACGGCGAAGGTGGTGCGTTCCCCCGCG
Source organism: Mycobacterium sp. (assembly GCA_025965555.1). Lineage (GTDB taxonomy): Bacteria > Actinomycetota > Actinomycetes > Mycobacteriales > Mycobacteriaceae > Mycobacterium. Next base: position 20,004 of record JAOPWT010000049.1, on the reverse strand, counting down.
GGCAAGGCCGACTATCGCTGGGCCAAGGACCTCGCGACCGAGGGCGTCAGGTCGGAGTAGCCGGCGCGGAACCTGGTCCGGCCGCGGAAGGCCTCGGTCGGGCCGACGGCCTCGGATAGGCCGAGAGCGACCAGCGCGTGTCCCTTGAAGGCCCTCGCGGCCGCGCTGAGTTCGTGCTCGACCTCATCGACGCCGCGCTCGATGCCCTCGGGCCAGGAGCTGCCCCAGATCAAGACGTCGCCGATGCCGCGCTTCATCGCGAGTAGGACCTCGGCGCGCAGTTCCTGGTCGGCGCAGATGGCGTCGGCGGAGGCGGCGAGCGCCAGAGTCCGCGCCGGCGCGGTTGCGTCGTCGTCCCCTTCGCGGGATTCGGCGTTGACGCCGAGGATCTGCAGCGGCAGCGGGTCGCACCCGCCGGTGACCACGACGTTGACGTCCCACCCCGCCATCGATCGGTCGAAGAGCCAGCCGCCGGCCGAGCGCACCAGGTCGGCGACGTCGGACGCGGTGACGTCGAGCTGGTATTTGCCAAGTTTGCCGGTGTTGACCCTGGTGCGGGTACCAAACGTCCGTGCGCTCATCGCATTCCACCTCTGGGACTGTTGTCGTGCGGTTCGTCAGCCTATCGCGACATCTTCCTTGAGCGTGACACTTTAGAAGTTATCTGTAAAGCCCCTCGTTGCTCGGCGCGTCAGCCTCGCGCGGGCGGCCGGCGCGCGGCGCCGCCCGTGGCTCAACCGTCGCCTATACCCGCTCTGCAGAGTAGAAAGGAACCCATGTCATCGGCCCACACCGTCGACGGACGGCTGGTCCCCCGGCGATCGGCAGCGTTCTTCCACGACGGCAACATCGACGCGACCATCGCGCCGCTGCCCACCTGTGTCGACGATGAACATCCGGCCTTGTACGAACCGGTCACGGTGCAGGAGCATCTGCGAGCCAAGCTCGCCGGCTCACGCAACCGCGTGCTGAATCTCGGCGCCGATCGTGAGGCGCCCCGGCTCGCCGCGGGTTGAGTGGACTCCACTCTGGCTCGAACTGATTACTTCGACAGGGTGAACTGGCAGAGGTTGGTGTAGCCCTTGTGGAAGAAGTTGGAGCAGCCGGTCAGGTACTTCATGTAGCGCTGGTACATCTCCTCCGACTGCAGCGCGACGGCCTCGTCGTGCTTGGACTCCAGCGTCTCGGCCCAGATGTCGAGAGTTCTGGCGTAGTGCTCCCTGAGCTTGTGGATCCGGTCGATGGTGAAACCCGCCTCGGTGGAGAACTTCTCGATCTCGGAGATGACCGGGATCTGGCCGCCGGGGAAGATCTCGTCGCCGATGAACTTGGTGAACCGCATCAGCGTCATGGTCACCGGCAGGTTCAATTCCGCTCGCTCCTCGGGGCCGGCGCGGGTGATCGTGTGCAGCAGCATGATGCCGTCGTCGGGCATCGCCTGGTGGGCCATCTCGAAGAAGCGCCCGTATCGGTCGTAGCCGAAGTGTTCGAAGGCGCCGATGGACACGATGCGGTCGACGGAGCCGTCGAACTCCTCCCAGCCCATCAGTTCGACGCGGCGGTTGCGCTCGCTCGGTAGGTCTGCCAGCAGCTTCTCGACGTGAGCGGCCTGATTACGACTCAGCGTCAAACCCACGACGTTGACGTCGTACTTCTCGACGGCGCGCTTCATGGTGGCACCCCACCCACAGCCGATGTCCAGCAGCGTCATGCCGGGTTCGAGGTTGAGTTTGCCCAAGGAAAGGTCGATCTTGGCGAGCTGGGCTTCCTCGAGTGACATGTCGTCGCGTTCGAAGTAGGCGCAACTGTAGGTCTGGGTCTCGTCCAGGAAGAGTCGGAAGAACTCGTCCGAGAGGTCGTAGTGGGCCTGAATGTCATCGAAATGGGGTTTCAGAGCCTGCTTTTCGTTCTCCGCACTCATGGGCGCGTCCTCCATGTCTGCGCCTCAAAGGCGTCGCTGATTGCTAGGCGGCCTCAGCAACGTTACGGACGATAGCTGCGGACTCCCTGCAATGCGATGCCCGCACCGCACTCATTGGAAACATCGGCGGATGCCCGCGAGCATCTCGGCGTGCGCCTTCACTGCTTCCCTCGCGGTCATGGCGGCGAGCGGTCGCGGGGCTTCGATCCGCAACCGCTCGGTGAGCCGCGTACCGCCATCTACCTGCGCGAACGACACTCGGCCCTGGAGGCGGACCCGCGGGAACTGACGGGCTTCGGTGAGGACGTCACCGGTGGCAGGCACGTGAACACGGGCGGTGTAGGTAATACCCACCGTGAGGCGACCGAACGGAATGCGGTCACGAACTCGATAGATTTGCGTGTAGGAGTCGGCGGCCTCCTCGTGCTGAAGGTCCTCCACCGAGACGACGAGGGGGTGCAGCTTGGTGATGTTGTGGAGATCGCAGTAGAAGTCCCGGACCTCGGCGGGCGGGGCGGGCACCTCGTCGGACACCACGTGGTCGGTGCTGGTCAGCCACCAACTGCCGCTTCGCGCCACGACCGCAAACGTACCCGTTGGCGCGGTTTCGGCCGGTAGGTTGACGCCATGACGGACGGGCAGGCCGGCGTGGGCCTCGACATTCGGTTCTCAGACCTGGCGATCGGTGGCTCGTGAGCGCCGAGTACTCGCACGCGCAATCGCTGGAAGGTCGCGCCGTGATCGTCACCGGCGCGGCGCAGGGCGTCGGCAAGGGCATCGCCGGTGCGCTGCTGGAACGCGGCGCATCGGTACTCCTCGTCGACAACAAGGCCGACGTGATCGTTAGGACCGTTGGTGAATTCGCTTCGGCGGGTTTGGTTTCCGAGTCTTTGGTGACGGACCTGCGTGACATCGCCAGTTCGCAGGCGATCGTCGACCACGCGTTGAGCAGGTTCGGCAAGGTCGACGCGTTGGTGAACGATGCGATCGCCACCAACGAGCCAAAGGCGTTGGTGGACATCACTACTGAAGATTACGACCTGGTGTTCGACGTCGGCCCGCGGGCCACGTTCTTCTTGATGCAGGCCGTGTATCCGGCCATGAAGGCGGCTGGGAAGGGCGTGATCGTCAACCTCGGGTCGGGCTCTGGCACGGGCGGCCAGTCGCAGTTCGCCGCTTACGGTGCCGCGAAGGAGGCGATTCGCGGCATGTCGAAGGCCGCCGCCCTGGAGTGGGGCCCTGACAACATAAGGGTCAACGTGATCTGCCCCTTTGCCGACTCCCCTGGCGTCCAGTTCTGGCAGGACGTCGCGCCGAAGGACTTCGAAAGGGCACTACGCGCCGTCCCCCTGGGGCGAGTCGGACGTACGCGTGAGGACATCGGGGCGGTGGTGGCGTTCTTGGTCGGTGATGACGGGGGCTTCATCACCGGGCAGACCATCATGGTCGATGGCGGGATGGGCGTTTTCCGCTGACGGGAGCCGATTTTCGTTCAGCTGGCCGCGAAAGTGCTTGCGCTCGTCACCAAATGAATGAACCCTGCCACCAGCCACTTTCACGTTCGGTCATCCTCGAGCCGTGAGCCAACCGCTAGCGCGTTAGCGCCGCGCAAGATCAGACTGACGTCAAACGGCCGGTAACAGAACGGCATCGCGCGCTTGACCGATTCAGAACGGGGCGTACAGACAACGCCGACAGTGAAATTCAGCAACGGCGATGACGTCGCAGGCGAATGATGTTGGGACGCGGGTCACTGCGCCGCCGGCACCTTCAGATTTGCGCTTTGACATGGTCTTTCGTAGAGTCGGCGCAGCGACTACCCAATCTGATTCCGGCGCAATCAAGAACGTCGCTCAGCCACGTGATTTTTTGATGAGAAAGCCTCTCCCGCAACGGGATTTGAGATTCGACCCATTGGGATGTCGAAAAGTGATGGCCGCCACAGATTTTGGTGATGAGCAAATTGCGTTGCTAGCGTCCAACGACATGATCGATGCTATTGCGACCGCAGCCATGTTGACTCTGGTCAATCAGGTTTCGGGGACGCCGTACCGCACGGGCGGCGATACGCCCGCCGGGACGGACTGCTCAGGATTGGCGTCTTGGGTGGCCAACGCGGCCACTGACCGTCCGATTTACGGCAATCGTTTTCACACCGGGAACGAAGAGCAGGCCCTCCTGGCCCGCGGCTTCAAGTACGGCACGCAGCCCGGCGCCCTGAACATCGGCTGGAACTCGGGGCACACTGCCGTCACGCTGCCCGACGGCACCCCGGTGTCCTCCGGTGAGAGCGGCAGCGGTGTCCGGATCGGTGGCGGTGGCGCCTTCCAGGGCCAGTTCACCCATCACATGTACCTTCCGGTGGCTCAGGACGATCAGGCCGAGGATCCGATGGCTCCGCCTCCGCCGTTCGACCCGTTCGCCCCGCCGCCTCCCCCGGCCGATCCGTCCGCGCCGGCTCCTCCGGGACCGGGCCCCGCCGACATTCCCGCGGTGGACGGCGTGGCCAACGAGCTGCCGCCCCCACCGCCCGGCCCCGAGCTGCCGCCGCCAGGACCGGAACTGCCGCCCGCCCCCGACGAGGGTCCGACAGCCATGTAGTTCGACCTCTCCACACCCCCAGAACGCCCGACAACCGCCTCACGCGGCTTTCCGGGGTTTCGTTCTGGCAAACAACGGGTAAAGACGCGCTGGCATCGCGGCACGGGAAAGGCGAAGACGGTTCACATGGGTTTCATCGACTTCGTCAACGACCGGTGGTCGGTGCTGTCGTTCCTGGCCTACCAACACATGAGCCTGGTCGTGCAGACACTGATCCTGGCCACAGTCATCGCCGTCCTCATCGGTGTGGTGGTCTACCGCTCCAAGTGGGGGCTCGCGTTCGGGAACGCGTTGACGTCCGTCGGGCTCACCATCCCGTCCTACGCGCTGCTGGGCGTCCTCGTCGGCATCGTCGGGATCGGCGTGCTGCCGTCGGTGATCATGCTGGTGTTCTTCGGCTTCCTGCCGATCCTGCGCAACGTCCTCGTCGGGTTGGCTGGCGTGGACCGCACGCTGGTCGAGTCGGCCCGCGGCATGGGGATGAGCCGCTTCACCACCCTGGTGCGCCTCGAGCTGCCGCTGGCGTGGCCCGTGATCATGACGGGCGTGCGGGTGTCGGCGCAGATGCTGATGGGCATCGCCGCGATCGCCGCCTACGCGCTCGGCCCCGGGCTTGGCGGCTACATCTTCTCCGGCATCTCCCGCACCGGCGGGGCAAACGCCACCAACTCCATCGTCGCGGGCACCGTCGGCATCCTCATCCTTGCCGTCGTGCTGGACACCGTGCTCAACCTGTTCACCCGACTCACCACTCCGAGGGGAATTCGTGTCTGACTCCACGGGCGGCGCCCGCATCCTGCTCGACGGCGTCTCAAAGCAGTACGACCCGAAGGCGGCACCCGCAGTCGACGACATCACCCTCGAAATCGCCGCGGGCGAGATCGTGATGCTGGTCGGACCGTCGGGCTGCGGCAAGACGACCACGATGAAGATGATCAACCGGCTCATCGAGCCAACCAGCGGGCGCATCTTCATCGGCGACGACGACGTCACCCACCGCAACGCCGACGAGCTGCGCCGCCACATCGGCTACGTGATTCAGGGTGCCGGGCTGTTCCCGCACCTGACGGTCGGTGACAACATCGCGATCGTGCCCCGGCTGCTCAAGTGGGACAGGAAGCGCACCGCCAGCCGGATCGACGAGCTGCTCGAGCTGGTGAATTTGGAGCCGGGCCAGTACCGCGACCGCTACCCCCGCGAGTTGTCCGGCGGGCAGCAGCAGCGGATCGGCGTGGCCAGGGCGCTGGCCGCCGACCCGTCGGTGCTGCTGATGGACGAGCCGTTCGGTGCGGTCGACCCCATCACCCGGCAACGGCTGCAGGATGAGCTGCTGCGGCTGCAGGACGAGCTGCGCAAGACCATCGTGTTCGTCACCCACGACTTCGACGAGGCCGTGAAACTCGGCGACAAGATCGCAATCCTTCAGCAGGGCTCGCGGATCGTGCAGTACGACACCCCCGAGGAGATCCTCGCCAACCCGGCGGACGACTTCGTCCGAGGTTTCGTGGGACACGGTGCGGCGCTCAAACAGCTGACCCTGACCCGGGTCCGCGACGTCGAACTGAACGAGGCGGCCGTGGCACGCGTCGGTGGCGATCCCGCGGAGGCAGTGCGCAAGGCCCAGGCCATCCACCGCGAGCACGTCATCGTCCTCGACGACCAGGACCGCCCTCAGCGTTGGCTGTCGCTGGACGAGTTGGCCAACGGCAACGCGCTCGCCCACGTGCCGCGCGACGAGAACCTCGAGGTGGTCAGCCTGGCGTCCACCCTGAACGACGCGCTGGACAGCATGCTGACGTCGTCGCACGGCGTGGTGGTCGTGACCGGCCGTCGCAACGTCTACCAGGGCGTGATTCGCGTCGAAACGATCATGGACGCGATGAGCGAGCTGCGCGGCACGTCCGCACCCGCGGAGCCGGCGTCGTGACGTCGGCCGCGCCGGACGTGGAGATGGAGCTGGCGGCCACGTCGGCGTCAACCGTCAAAGCGGGCCGCCTGCGGTGGGTGCTGCAGCCGCTGATCTGTGTGGCGGCGGTCTCCGGGTCGCTCCTCTACGTCAACGTCGCCGACATCTCCGAGTCCGAGAAGCGGTCGCTGTCGGTGTCGGCGCTGCTGACGCTGCTGCGTGAGCACATGGTGGTCAGCCTGGCCGCGACGCTGTTGACGTGTGTGGTCGCCATTCCACTCGGCATCCTGCTGACCCGCGGGCCGATGCGTCGGTTCGCGAAGCCGATCATCACGGTCGCGGGCTTCGGGCAGGCCGCTCCGGCGATCGGGTTGATCGCACTCGGCGCGGTCCTGTTCGGCATCGGCAGCGTGGGTGCGATCGTGGCGCTGACGGTCTACGGCGCGCTGCCGATCATCGCGAACACCGTGGTGGGACTGGACGGCGTCGATCCTCGGCTGGTGGAGGCGGCGCGCGGGATGGGCATGTCGGCGATGTCGACGCTGCTGCGGATCGAGTTGCCGTTGGCGATGCCGGTCATCATCGCCGGCGTGCGAACGGCGCTGGTACTGATCGTCGGGACGGCGGCGCTGGCGTCGTTCACCGGGGCGGTCGGGCTTGGTCAGCTGATCACCACCGGCAACTAGCTGCAGCAGACGACGACGTTGATCGTCGGCGCGATCCTGGTCGCGGCGCTGGCCCTGGCCATCGACTGGCTGGCACGCGTCGTCGAGATCGTGGCCTCACCGAAGGGGCTCTAGGTCATGGCACGACGGTTCCTAGCGCTTGGCTTGACGTTGCTGCTGGGTTTTTCGGTGGCGGGCTGCGGCCTGCGGTCGGCGAGCGGCGCCGTCCTCGAGGCGAAGCCCGGCGCGATCCAGCACTACGACTCGCTGAAAGGCGTCAAGATCACCGTTGCTGCAAAGGATTTCACCGAGCAGCTGATCCTCGGCAACATGCTGTCGACCATCTTGGGCGTGGCCGGGGCGGACGTCACCAACCTGACGAACACGCCGGGGAGCTTCGGCGTCAGGCAGGCGATGCTCAACGGTGACGCAAACATCTCCCCGGAATACACGGGCACCGGCTGGATCAACTACCTGGGCAACGAGCAACCCATTAAGGACGAGAAGCAGCAGTGGCTGGCGGTCAACGACGCCGACAAGAAGAACAACCTGACATGGTTGCCGCCGGCGCCGATGAACAACACCTACGCGTTCGCGGTTCGTGAGTCAGAAGCCGAGCGGCTGAACGTGACGAAGCTGTCCGACCTCGCGCGGCTGCCGAAGGACGAGCTGACGTTCTGCGTGGAGAGTGAATTCGCCAGTCGCAACGACGGATTCGTGCCGATGCTGGCGGCCTACGGCCTGTCCCGCGACCGCCTCGGCACCGTGACGAATCTGGATACCGGCGTCATCTACACGGCGACGGCGAACGGCGACTGCAACTTCGGTGAGGTGTTCACGACAGACGGCCGCATCCCTTCGCTGAAACTGCGCGTACTGGACGACGACCGCCAATTCTTTCCGCTCTACAACCTCACCGAGGTGGTCAACGGCGACCTGCTGAGCGCGCATCCGGAACTGGCCGACATCTTCGCTCAGCTAAATCCCAAGATCACCAATGACGTGATGCTGAAACTGAACGCCAGGGTGGACAACGACGGTGAAGACCCGGCGCTGGTGGCCCGTGATTGGTTGATCGAGCAGGGCTTGCTGACGTGATCGTCGCTTCTCTGAAAGGTTGCTGAGCCGGGTACTATCGGCGCGTGGTTCGCGCTTCCGTCACGCAGCTCGCGGGTCTGCGCGAGCGCAAGAAGGCGTACACCCGCCGCATGTTGATCGACACCGCGGTCGATCTGTGCCTGACGCAGGGCTACGAGAACACCACCGTGGAGCAGATCTCGGACGCCGTCGAGGTGTCGTCGCGGACGTTCAGTAGGTACTTCGCGTCCAAGGACGCGGTGTTCATCGCCGTGATCGACGATCTCGCCGAGGAGATCGCCACCGAACTGAACACCCAGCCGAACGACCTCGGACCCATGGAGGCCCTGCGGGCTGCGCACATGACGGTGCTGACCCGGGTCGCGGAGCGACGCCCGATCGCCGGGCTGACCGCGGAGCGCATCGTGCTGATCCTGCGGGTGATCTACTCGTCGGACACCCTTCGGCAGGCTGCCATCGAGTACCGGAGCCCCGATGCGATGGAAGCCTTGGCCCGACACATGGGCGTTTCGCCCGACGACCGACGCCTCGAGCTGGCCGTCGCGCTGTTCTCGACGACGATCGTGAGCGCCTGCCAGGACGTCGTCGCCAGCGATCCGAACGTACCGCTGGGTCCGGAGTTCGTGAAGGAGCGGCTCGAGAAGGCGCTGGGCGAGGTCGCTCACTTCGCCGCCGAGCTTCAATTGCCTTAGGGGCGAGCTACTTTCGCATCCGGGCGCCGAAGCCCGCGATGGCGATGCCCACCAGCGCGACGATGGGGCCGATGACCGACCACGTGGTGGTGTTGGACATCGGGCTGCCGCCGACGACGCCGAAGCCTTGAAGGGCCCACAGCACGCCGAAGCAGGCGACGACGACACCGAGACCGAGAACGACTATTCGCATGGATCGAGGCTATTCGAGTCGCAACGCCGAGGCGCACGGCAGCTCGTGGCAACCTCTTCGTGGAGCACACGACCGAAGGAGCGGCAAACATGTGTTTCTCGGTCACAGCTGATCTGGCCGCGGGCGCGGCGCTGTTGCCCGTCGCGGCATTGTCGCTGCGCGAGGTCAGGCAGTGGCGCGAGCTGCCGTACGCATCGCTGCCCGTCGTCTTCGCGGCACATCAGCTGATCGAGGCGTTCGTGTGGGCGCAGCAGGATGGCGACGTCTCCCCCGGCGTTGGCCATCTCGCGGCGCTGATCTACGTCTTCATCGCGTGGCCGCTGTTGCCTGCGCTGGTCCCGATCTCGGTGATGCTGCTCGAACCGCGGGAGACGCGTCAGCGGGTGGCGCCGTTCGTGGTAGTCGGGTCGATCGTGGCGGCGTACCTCGCCTACGTCGTGCTTGCGAAACCGGTTGTGGTGGTTGTCCACCCCCATGCGCTGGAGTACCAGACCGGCGTCGTGCACCCCCTGATCTGGGCGACGCTCTACATCGTGGCGATCGTCGGTGCGTTGGTGATGTCCAGCCATCGGTTGGTCGTCGTCTTCGGAGTGCTGAACCTGGTGGGCCTGATCGTGGTGGCGATGGTCTACTTCGAAGCGTTCACGTCACTGTGGTGTGCCTACGCCGCTGCCGCGTCGATCGCGGTGTGGCTGCACATGCGAAGCCGGCGACGGTTGCCCGCGGTCGAGGTGCCCATTCGTCACGCGGTGGCAGCGAACTCAAGGCGCAGACCGTAGCCCGTCCACCCGAGACCTTCCTCGACGCGTCGCGCCCCACAATCCGACGCCGATCCCGACGACGGCGCCCCCAAGCCCGATGACCTGCTGGGAGCGCCTCAGCTGGCCATGAGCGCTGATCCCACCGAGCAGGTCCGCCGCGTCAGCGCCTCCAGAGGCTAGAAACCAACCGCGGGTGTCCCGACCACGAAGCCCCGCCGCCGCGAGAAGTCCCCCGATGAGGGCGTCGCGGTAACCCATCGAGTACAGCAGGAGCCGGGCCCCACCCACCGGCTCGTCGGGATCGCCCCACAACCGGTTCGCACGGATTGGGTCGACGAGAAACGAAATGCCCGATGCGAGACGGATGCCGCCCACGACGAGTGCGACGCGATCGATCGACATGTACCGGAGCCTAGAGCCGCGCTAGGGATGTGGTGGTGCTTCGGTCGACTGCGATGGCCCGTGCGCTATCCCGCCGCGTACTGCACCGGCGGCTCGGAGGAATCCACGTGACCGTTGCTGATGATCGTCAGCCGGTCGGGGCGCACCTCGTAGCGGGCGCCGTTGGCCGGATTCGTGACGTCGAACCCACCGTCCGTCGGTACCGCGCCTGCAAGTTTGAGGTTGGCTCCGTCGCTCAGTCGCTCGCCGTGGTAGTAGAAGACGTTCGGCGCCGACTGACAGATCACGGCCAGTGAGCTGGCGGTACGGATGATCGCGGCGGCCGGATCCCCGGTATCGCACCGCGCCGCCTGATTGATGAACCCCTGCCCATCGGCTCCCGAGAAGGTCGGCGACACCGTCGTCATCGTCGGCGTGGTCGTCTGCGAAGGGGGCGCCACCGCCGGTGCCGCAGTTGGCGCGCCGCCAATCCCGTTGCGCAGCAAGAGCACCGCCGCCAGGACCGCAGCGCCGCCGAGTGCCAGCACCGTGGCGGCGATCAGCGCCATCTGCACGCGGCTGAATCGCGACGAGCGTTTCGACGGCGTGGGTGGCCGAGCGGGCTGAGGGTACGGGCTGTGACCCGTCTCGGCGGGATTCGGGTAGATGGCCGAGAACTGCCGGGTGCCGGGCTGGGGGCGCGGAGGGACTGGCGTGTGGGTCGGCGCCGGATTGGCCGTCGTGGTGTCGGTCGCCGCGATGGCTGCGCTGTCCAGTTCCCCAGCCGAGCGGAAGCGCGCGTCGGGCTCCTTGGCCATGCCGCGGGCAATCACGGTGTCGAACTGCTTTCCGATGCCCCTGCGCATGATGCTCGGCCGAGGCGGCGGAGCGAGCACGTGCGCGCTCATCAGCTGCGCCAGATCGGTGGTCTCGAATGGCGGTCGACCGGTGAGGCATTCGTAGAGCACGCAGGTCAGCGAATACACGTCCGCCTCGGGCCCGGCGACGCCTGCGCTGAACCGTTCGGGTGCGATGTAGTCAGCCGATCCGACCACCGACCCCGTCATCGTCACGCTCGTATTGCCCTGGGCGTGTGCGATGCCGAAGTCGGCGAGGTAGGCGAAGTCGCCGCCGGTGAGAAGGACGTTCTCCGGCTTGATGTCTCGGTGCACCAGCCCGTCGGCGTGCGCGGCATCCAGCGCGGCCGCCACTTGCGCGATGATCGATGCCGCCCGCGTCGGCGGCAGGGGGCCGTCCGCGCGCAGAACGTCCTTCAGATTCGGGCCCTCGACCAGGCGCATGTCGATGTAGAGGACTCCGTCGATCTCGCCGAAGTCGTGTACGGGGATCACGTGCGGGTCCTTCAGCCGGGCCGCGATCCGCGACTCTCGGCGGAAGCGCTCCTGAAATCCGGGATCGGTGGCCATCTCGGCCCTCAGGAGCTTGAGCGCGACCATCCGATCCTTGGTCGTGTCGTAGGCCTGGTACACCTCACCCATGCCGCCGACGCCAACCAGGGATTGCAGCTGGTAGGGCCCGAACCGTGTGCCCAGGCGCGAGCCCCGGTGAGTCATGGCCATCTCCCGATTCTTACAGGCCTGCTGACACTGCAGCTCACGGCCGGTGGGCCCGTGCTCAGCGCCCGAAGCCGGCGTCCCGAAGCGCCTGCGCCATCGACCCTGCCGCGGGAGCCGAATCCCGGCGGCCGGAGTTCTTCTGCTGGCGATGGGGGTTGGGCCGCTCGCCGCGGTTCTTCGGCGCGGGCCCCCTGGCTTGGCCACCTTGGCCGCCGCGTTGCTGCGGGGTGTCGTTGAGCCGAAGCGTCAGCCCGATCCGCTGTCGGTCCACGTCGACCTCGAGGACCTTCACCTTAACCACCTGGCCGGACTTCACGACTTCGTGCGGGTCGGACACGTAGCGATCCGACATCGCCGAGACGTGCACCAGACCGTCCTGGTGGACGCCGACGTCGACGAACGCACCGAACGCCGCGACGTTGGTCACCACGCCCTCGAGGACCATGCCGACCTTCAGATCGGCGACCTTCTCCACGCCCGCGGCAAACGTGGCCGTCGAGAAGGCGGGCCGTGGATCGCGACCCGGTTTCTCCAACTCGGCGAGGATGTCGGTAACCGTCGGGATGCCGAACCGGTCGTCGGCGAAGTCTGCGGGGCGCAGAGCCCGCAGTGACCGCTCGTCGCCGATGAGCTCGGCGAGGGTGACGCCCGACCGGTCCAGGATGCGGCGCACTACCGGGTAGGACTCCGGGTGGACACCGGATCCGTCGAGCGGGTCGTCGCCGTCGTTGATCCGCAGGAAGCCCGCGCACTGTTCGAATGCCTTGGGGCCCAGCCGAGGAACCTTCAGCAGCGCCTTGCGGTTGCGGAACGGCCCCGTCGACTCGCGGTGCGCGACGATCGCCTCGGCCAGCGAGTCCGTGACCCCGGACACCCGGGCGAGCAGCGGCACCGACGCGGTGTTCAGGTCGACGCCGACGGCGTTCACGGCGTCCTCGACGACGGCGTCCAGACTGCGGGCCAGCGTCCCCGGTGTCACGTCGTGCTGATACTGCCCGACGCCGATCGACTTCGGCTCGATCTTCACCAGCTCGGCCAGTGGGTCCTGTAGCCGCCGCGCGATCGACACCGCGCCGCGCAGGGTGACGTCCAGGGTCGGCAGTTCGTGCGCGGCATACGCCGATGCCGAGTACACCGACGCGCCGGCCTCGCTCACCATCGCCTTGACGGGAGCCCTGGCTCCGGAAGCCTTGATGTCGGCGATGAGTTCGCTTGCCAGCGAATCAGTTTCGCGAGACGCCGTCCCGTTGCCGATCGCGATCAGGTCCACTCCGTGGCGGGCGACGAGCGCACCCAGCATCGCCTTGGCTTCGTCCCACCTCTGCTGCGGCTGGTGCGGGAAGATCGCGCAGGTGTCGACCACCTTGCCGGTCGCGTCCACCACGGCGACTTTGACGCCGGTTCGGAAGCCGGGATCAAGGCCGAGCGTCGTGCGGGTCCCCGCCGGCGCTGCGAGCAAAAGGTCCTTCAGGTTCTTGGCGAACACCGCGACCGCGTCCTCCTCGGCGCGCTGCTTGAGTCGGATGCGGGCGTCGACCGCGGCGGAGACCATCAGCCTGACTCGCCACGCCAACTTGACGGTGGTCGCGAGCCAGGGTGTGGCCGGGGCCTTCGCGGACAGGTCGACGCCGAGCGTTTGGGCGACCATGACGTGGTACGCCTCGTCGTCACCACCCTCGAGGTTCAGCGCGAGCACCTGCTCCTTCTCTCCGCGCATGACGGCGAGCACGCGGTGCGACGGCATCTTCTCCAACGGCTCGGAGAAGTCGAAGTAGTCGCGGAACTTCTGGGCTGCTGGGTCTTTCGCCGCATCAGTTGACGACAGCGACGTGCGTAGTACGCCATCGGCCCAGAACTTGGCGCGGACGGCGCCGACCAGTTCGGCGTCCTCGGCCGCGCGCTCGATGATGATGTGCCGCGCGCCATCGAGTGCTGCCGCCGCATCGGCCACGTCTTCGTTGAGGAAGTCCCCCGCCGTGTCCTCCGGGACGAGCGTCGGGTCGGCCAGTAGCCGATCGGCCAGAGGTTCGAGGCCGGCTTCGCGTGCGATCTGGGCCTTGGTCCGCCGCTTGGGCTTGTAGGGCAGATAGATGTCCTCGACCCGCGACTTGGTGTCGGCCGCCAGCAGCGAGGCCCGCAATTCGTCGGTGAGCTTGCCCTGCTCCTCGATGGAGGCGATCACCGCGGTACGACGGGCATCGAGCTCCCGCAGGTAGCCAAGGCGTTCCTCCAGCGTGCGCAGCTGGCCGTCGTCGAGGCTGCCCGTGATCTCCTTGCGGTAGCGGGCGATGAACGGGACCGTTGCGCCCTCGTCGAGCAACCGGACGGTCGCGTCCACTTGAGCCTCGCGAACAGCCAGTTCTTCAGCAAGGCGGGCATTTACGGACTTGACGGCAGGGCTCGGAGTCACGCCGGAACCCTACCGAATGTGTCAGACGAACCCGGCGGGCAGCGCGCCCGCGTTAAAAATCCCTCGACGGGGAGCCCGGACCACTAGCGGCGCCCGGCACACACGCGGGCACTGAGCACCGCGGCCACGAAGCACCCGAGCGACGACCAACCGGCCACGTCACTGAGCCCGTTCTTGGCCATCAGCAGAATTGCCACACCCGCGGCACAGACCAGCACGCCGGCGGCCACCGACCTGGCCCCCGTCGCCCTGGCGGGCGCATCCCACCACGGCAGCCGGAGATGCTCCAGGGGTGAGAGCAGTTTGAACGCGAGGGACATGACGACCGCGAACACGACGGCCCGCAGCAGAAGGCGGCTCAAGAAGCCCGGCGCGTGCACGTCGTACGCGTCGATTCCGACGGCGTGCAGTGCGAAGGTGGCGACCGCGATCGCCGGGATGTGCCAGAGATAGAGGGTCATCGATCCCCGGTTGCCCACCGCGACGATGCGCCAGACCCGCGGCCTCGCGGCCCAGCGGCGGATCATGCCCGCGGCCGCGACGAATACGCACGACATCCACGTGCAGTGCAGCGCGAGCAGCAGCGTCGGCGGGGTGACGTTGGAGAGGCGTTCAGTTCCGGTCACGACCAGGGAGACCTCGTACGGCCCGACGATGACGGCGACGACCTGCGCCGTGAAAGCGGCAGCTGCGACGGCGAGCGCCGCCCAGGTAGTGATCAATCGGCGCGCATAGGCCACGCCGATCACGACGGGGATCAGCCAGACGAAGACGAAGTTGGCGGCGCCCGCCTCGGCCGTGCCGACGGCTAGTCGAATCGCGTCCATCGCAGCCGCCGCAACCAGGAGCGCTACGACGACGAGTGCGACGTCGCGTCCCGAACGCAGCCGCATCAGCGCAGGGACGAAGGCCAGCACGACGAGGTACACCCCGAGGAACCACAGCAGTGCGACGCATTCGCGCCCCATGCCCTCCGCGGACTCGGCTCCCAGCACCATTCGCGTGACGAGGAGGCCGAGCGCCCACGCGGCGAGGTACCAGAACGCCGGTCGGCACAGCCGCTGCGACCGGGTGAACAGCCACGTGCCCCACGCCGTGCCGGGCTTCCAGCCGTAAGCGCCAGCGGCGCCGCCGGCGAGGAAGAACAACGGCATGACCTGCACCGCCCAGGTGATCGGCGCGATCGCGGGCAACGCGCCCAGCAGATTGCCGATGCGCAGACCGCCGGCGTCGATGGTGGCCAGCAGCAGTGCACAGTGTCCGAACATCACGACGACGAGCGCACCGAGTCGTGCGACGTCGACCGCCCGATCGCGGACGGGGGCGGCGTCGTCGGCGAGCGTGGGCGCGTCGGACGTTGACTTGGTCATTGCCATGAGTCCAGCATGCCGGGACGTCGGCGGCCGCGGTTGAGTAGGACTACGCGACTTTGGGACGCGGCGCGTGATTCGCCTACATTGCAGGTGATGCGTTCTGCACTGATCCTCCTGGCCATGCTCATCGGCGTCGTGGCGTCGGCTGCTCCCGCAGGCGCCGAGCCACCGGGGATGCCCGACCTGCGCGGCTACCTGACGGTGGCACCCAATGCGTTCGTCATGGACAACGAGGTCTACTTCCAGACTCCGGACGGGCTGCTGTGCGGAATCCAACCGGACCGCGGCACCGCCGGGTGCGACGGGCGGCTGCCGGGAACGCTGAACGGTGTCAACGAGATCGTCCTGACGGCCGACGCCAACGCGCGCGGGTTGCGCGAGACCGCCAGTCCTGGGTTCGTGAAGTCGACGGGAGATGCCGCCCCGGTGCTGCACGAGGGGCAGAAGATCGCGTTCGGTGACTTCGAATGTGCCGTTGCCCCAGGGCCCTTCACGGCCTGCACCAAGGGACAGCCCGCGACGCAGTGGATGGTGGTCTCTCCCGCAGGCACCGGGATCGGCCCCGCGACGGAGGGCCTGCCATCGGGTTTCCCCGACCCGAACGAGTTCGTCGTCAGCGACGAGACTTACGTCGTCGGCCAGGGCGCGAAGAATATGTTCCCCGTCTTCACCGTCGAGGGTGGCCTGACGTGTTCGATCGTCGTGTACAGCGGTGGTGAAATCGGTTGCGACGGGCCACTACCCGGTGTCACCAGCGGCCAGAACGAAATCTTCACGCAGCTGCCGGGCATGTCCGGCCTCCGTCGCGCCAATCCTCCGAAATTCAGCACCCCGGCCCACCCCGGACCCATCAAGCAGCTGCCCGTCGGGTACCGCGTCAACGGGATCGGCTCCACCTGCATGGCGATCCCGGGAGGGGTGGCCTGCCTCGGCACGCTCGCCGGAGCGGTTCAGGGTTTCGAGGTGTCGAGATCGGGAGCCACGACATTCGGCGGCTGAGGCTGCCCGTGACGGCATCGCGCCATCGGGCGATGGTTACTTTCCCGCGGAGTCGACCGGACCGAGGTTTTCTGGGCTGAAGGTCGCGCGACCTGCGGGTTCTCTGTGTACAGTCCCCCTGTGGGGGTACAACATTGGCCGGTCGTACACCGCGACGGCGAGTTCGCGCGCATCGAGACCGCTCTCGGTGCACTGTCGACTGGCTCGGGGATCGTCCTCGTCGGCGACGCGGGGGTCGGTAAGACGACACTGGCTCGGCTGGTCACCCAGTCGTTGCCGGATCGGGTGCAGTGGGTAGCCGGTACGGAGTCCGCGCGAAGCATCCCACTGGGCGTCTTCGCGCATCTGGTGGGTTCGGCGACGTCGCGGGATCCGATGGCGTTCCTCGCCGCGGCACGCGAGGCGTTGCTGGCCGAGAAGGATTCCATCGTCGGCGTCGACGACGCCCACATGCTCGACGAGCTGTCGGCAACGCTTCTGCACCAGTTGGCCATTGACGGGTCGATTCGGATCGTGGCGACGATCCGCAAGGGCGAGACGGTTCCCGATGCGATCACGTCGTTGTGGAAGGACGGGTACCTCGAGCTGCTGCAGGTGCAGCCGTTCACCAAGCAGCAGTGCGTGGATCTCATCGAGGATGCCCTCGGCGGTCGGGTGGAGGGGCTCAGCGCCGACGTGATGTGGGACGCCTCGCGCGGTAATGCGCTCTACGTGCGCCACCTCGTCGAGGGAGCACTGGAGGCAGGCACGCTCAAGCAGGTACGTGGGGTGTGGCAGCTGCGTGGCCGGGCCGCGGTCACGTCCGAACTGGCCTCGCTGCTCGACGGTCGCATCGAGCAGCTGCCCGACGGCGTGATGCACGTGCTGCGGCTGCTCACCTTCTGCGAACCACTGGACCTAGACATCCTGATCCGCATCGCCGGAGCCGAATCCGTCGAAGAGGCCGAGACACGAAATCTCATCCGCATCGTCGAGGAGCCGCAGTCCGTTGACGCCAGGATCAACCATCCGCTGTTCGGGGAGGTGATCCGCCGCCGCCTTGGCATGGCCGGTGCGCGCCGGGTGCGGGGCGAACTGGTGCGTGTTCTGCAGGAGAGGGCGGATCATTCACCGCTGCAACGCATTCGGCTCGCGGAACTGACTCTCGACAGCGATGTCACTCCCGAGGTCGATCTGCTCATCGCGGCGGCACGTGACGCGATCGCCTTGACCAACATCACCCTTGGCGAACGACTTGCCCGTGCGGCGGTCACCCGCGGCGGTGGGTTGGCTGCCAGCGAGCTGCTGGCTCGCGCGCTGCTGTGGCAGGGCGAGGCGGCCGAGGCGGAGGAGATCTTCTCGGCCTTCGATCCCGACGCCATGAACGAGATCGAGCTTCTCCGTTGGGGCACAGCACGCATCGCCAACCTGCAGTGGGCGATGGGAGATGCCGAGGGTGCCGACGAGCTGGTGGCGTTGCTTCGCGAACGCATCGCCGATCCGGCGCTGAGTCTGGTCGTCGACGGCGTCGCCTCAGCGTCAGCGCTCTTCGAGAACGATCTCCACGTCGCGGCCGAACTGTCGCAGCGAGTGCTGGCGGACCCGTCTGCCGTCCCGTCCGCCGTCGAATGGGCGATCTTCGGCGGCGGCCTGTCGCTGGCCCTGATGGGACGCAGTCAAGAAGTCGCCGCGGTGGCCAAACGCGGACGGCTGTTGCGTGACAAGGCCGAGGGACTGCTGCGCTATCTCATGGCATTCGGGGAGATTCGGGCACTGGTGGTCGCCGGTGACTTCGACGCCGCCGAGGCGCGCTCGGCCGACATCGTCCGCATCTCGACTCCCGGGCAGTACCTGGCCTGGGGCATGGCCAACGTGCTGGCCGGCACCGTGGACCTGGCGCGGGGCCGGTTCCCCGAGACCGTGACGCGCATGGAGCAGACCGTTGCAGCGCTGACCTCGGAGTCGGCAGCGTCATGGAGCTTCCCCGCCAGACTTCTTCTGGCGCAGGCCTATTGCGCCATCGGGCGAACGGATCCCGGCGCGAAGATGATGGCCGAGTTGCGTACCAGGTACGGGCGGCACGTCGCCGTCTTCGGTCCGCAGCTACAGATCGCCGAGGCCTGGCTGGCAGCCGCGCAGGGCAACGTCACCGGATCCATCACGCTGTGCCTGGAAGCGGCTCAGACCGCGAAGCGATCGGGCCAACTGGCCATCGAACTCCTCGCCCTGCACGACGCGGCGCGCTTCGGGGATCGCCAATCGCTGCAGCGGCTCATCGATCTTGCCGAAGCCATGGACGGCGCACTCTCGCAGGCGCACCGTCGTTACGGACAGGCTCTGCTCGATCACGACGCCGCCGGGTTGTACGCGGCGTCGGAGGAATTCGGGCAGATCGGCGCCATGATGTCGGCGGCGGACGCGGCCGCCCAGGCGGCGCTGCAGTTCAATCACGATGGCGACCGCAAGCGGCATCTCGAGGCGGCGGCCACCGCCGACCGCATCGCCCGGGCCTGTGGGGATCTGCGGACTCCGGCACTTTCCCTCGCCGCACAACCCCTTCCGCTCACCACACGCGAACGCGAGATCGCCAACCTCGTCGCGCAGGGGCTGTCCACCAAGGACATTGCCGACCGGCTGTTCTTGTCCGGTCGCACGGTCGAGGGTCACGTCTACCGCGCCTGCATCAAGCTCGACGTCGCCGACCGCGCCGGACTTGCAAGGGTGATCCGCAAGGAGTGAGACCTCGCGACGGTGCCCCTACGCCGACGCGACCTGCTTCTTGCCGTACACGCGCTCCATCATTGCCGTGTCGGGGTACATCTGTGTCCGCACCGTCTTGCCATCGCGGATGGTGTACACCTCGGCGTCCAAGCCCGACTCATTGCCAACAGTCACTTCGCTGAGCACGACCACCATGTCACCGTCGGCGAAGTAGTTGCGAGGCGTCACGGTCGGCGACTTGTCCGCCAACCGCATGAGGAAATCACCCACTTCGCCTTTGCCGTGGAAGGTGCCGCTGATCGCGCTATCACCGGGTTGGATCCACTCGACGTTGTCGTGGTAGAGACTCATCACCGTGACGATGTCCCCGGCGGTGAAGGCTTCGTAGCCCTTCTTGACGAGCTCGATGTTGTCTTCTTGCACTGACATTGCCGTTCCCTTCATGTGTTCTCAGAGGTCCTCTAAACGTGTTTGGTGCTATGTCGAACACAAGCACCGTCAACGGTTGAAAACCTCATCTGAACGGGTGATATCCGACGTCGATTCCTAGGCGTCCCAGGATGCGCTGCTAACCCATGACGTCTAGGGACGTCTGCGGGCGCCTGCATGTGGTGAGAAATTGGTAATACTGGAGCTTCGCGATGGAGATTCCTGCACGACCAACTGCACCTTTCCAAATCGGCTCACGGACTTGCCGACGATGCAGACTTGCGCGGGCGTTGCTCTC
>JAOPWT010000047.1 GCA_025965555.1 Mycobacterium sp. | reverse complement strand
ATCGACCTGGCAGTCAGCCTGATCGCGTCGCCGCCGGTGCTCTTCCTTGACGAGCCGACCACCGGCTTGGATCCGCGCAGCCGCATCGACCTGTGGGACGTCTTGCGCGACTTGGTCTCTCGCGGTACCACCCTCTTGTTGACCACCCAGTACCTCGAAGAGGCCGACCAACTCGCCGACGACATCGTCGTCATGGACCGGGGCCGCATCATCGCCGAGGGCACGCCGTTGCAACTCAAGCAGCAGGCGGGCAACGCCAGCCTGGTGATCACGGTGTCGCACGCCGCCGACCTGCAGACCGCCCGCGAACTGATGACCAGGGCAGGCATCGAGGTGCACGTCGACGTGGGCGCGCGGCAGCTCACCGCGGCGGCGGAGGGGATCGCCGACATGACGCGGGTGGCGGGCTGGTTGCAGGAGAGCCGGATCGAGGTCGACGACATCGGACTGTCCAGGCCCAGCCTCGACGACGTGTTTCTGTCCCTCACTGGGCGCCGTGCCGAGGACGAGACCGAGGGGAGCCGAGCATGACCACCGTTGCGTCAAGGGCCGCCGTCGACGCGTCGCGACCCGCGACGCACCAGACCTCGGTCATCCAACAATCATGGATCATGGTCAAGCGCAACATGATCCACACCAAGCGCATGCCCGAGATGCTGAGCGACGTCACCGTGCAGCCGATCATGTTCGTGCTGCTGTTCGCGTTCGTCTTCGGCGCATCGATCGCCAACACCGGCGGGGCGTCCTACCGCGAATTCCTGCTGCCCGGCATCCAGGCCCAGACCATCGTGTTCACCGCGTTCGTTGTCGCGTCGGGCATCACCGCCGACGTCGAGAAGGGCATCATCGACAGGTTCCGGTCGCTGCCCATCCGGCGATCCTCGGTCCTCATCGGCCGCAGCGTGGCCAGCCTGATCCATTCGTCGATCGGCATCGTGGTCATGGCCATCACCGGCCTGTGCATCGGCTGGCGCATCCGGGGCGGCGTCGCGGAGGCGGTGCTCGCGTTCGCACTGATCCTGGTCTTCGGGTTCGGGATGATCTGGTTCGGCATTCTCGTCGGATCGCTGATGCGATCGGTGGAGGCGGTGAACGGGGTGATGTTCACGGTGCTGTTCCCCATCACCTTCTTGGCCAATACGTTCGCGCCCACTGAACCGATGCCCAGGTGGCTGAGGGTCATCGCCGAGTGGAATCCCGTCTCCTCGCTGGCGCAGGCCATGCGCGAACTGTGGGGCAACGGCCCCGTGGCTCCGCCGGAAGCGCAACTGCCGCTGCACCACCCGGTGCTGGCCACCATTCTGTGGTCCCTGGCGATGACCGCCGTGCTGGCGCCGTTCGCGTTGCGCGCCTACGCCCGCCGCACGTCGGACTAGTGGCGCGTGCGCGCGTCGGTGGCCATCTGGTCATAGACGCGCCACACCAGGAATTCGTGCCCGACGGTGCTGATCTGACCGTTGGCCAACTTGCGGTCGGCCAGGGCCAGGTCGTGGGCCAAGGCGTCCAACTCGGCGAACCGATCGGCGAACATGGGGTCTTCGGTGCGGGCCGTGCGGGTCGCCGTCAGCGTCCGGACGTCGCAGCGGTTGGTGCCCGTCATCGCCATGCTCACCGCTCCGGCGCCGAGGAAGACCCCTGCTGAGATCCCGAGCGCTGCGCCAGAACCGATGGTGGGGACCAGGAGCATCTCCAGGGCCAGAAACGTCGCGGTTCCCCACACCGGCCAGGTGCGCCATGCGCGCAACAGTCGCCGATCGTCGGCGGAGATGCCGGGCGGAAAGACCACCAGCCGATAGCGGGTGACGCCATAGCGCGTAGGCGAGATGTCCAGCGCGCCCCAGGTATGTCCGCCGTCGAGCAGTCGCCGCCAGCGGGGCTCGTGCATCGTGTCGCTCATGTATTCAGGTCTACGCCGCCGCACGCGCCGCGACCACGATCCACGAACAATCCTTACGCCTTCTTCGCACCTCTTTCCGACAGCTAGGTATTGTGTACTATACCTAGAATGACGGACCGCCTTTCCGGACGAATCGCCAACCATCCGACCGTGCGAAAGGTGCTCGCCCGCGCCGCGGCACCACCGCCCGGCGTGATCGACGCCGAGTGGCTGCGGGAGACGTGCCTGGCTGCCGGTGCCGACGACGTCGCGTTCGCCAGCGTCACCAATCCGGACTTGGCCTCCGAACGCGACCACGTGGAATCCGCGCTGCCCGGCACCAGGAGTTACCTCTCGCTGGTCGTCCGGATGAACCGGGACAACGTCCGTTCGCCCGCGCGCAGCGTCGCCAATCAGGAGTTCCACCGCACCGGTGAGATCATCAACGAGGCCGCGCACCGGATCACCCGCGCACTGCAGGACGCCGGACATCGTGCGCTGAACCCGTCGGCGACCTTCCCGATGGAGATGGACGCCTTCCCCGGCCGGATCTGGGTCGTCGCGCACAAGCCCGTCGCGGTGGCGTCCGGCCTCGGCGTCATGGGCATTCACCGCAACGTGATCCACCCCAAGTTCGGCAACTTCATCCTGCTCGCCACGATTCTGGTCGACGCAGAGATCAGCAGTTACGGTGAGCCGCTGGACTATTCACCGTGCCTGGAGTGCAAGCTCTGCATCGCGGCGTGCCCGGTGGGGGCCATCGGCAAGGACGGCGAGTTCGACTTCGTCGCCTGCTCGGTGCACAACTACCGCGAGTTCATGGGCGGCTTCACCGACTACGTGCAGACCATCGCCGACAGCTCCGATGCCGCTGACTTCCGTTCTCGCGTCACCGATTCGGAGAATGCGTCGATGTGGCAGAGCCTGTCGTTCAAGGCGAACTACAAGGCCGCCTACTGTCTGGCGGTGTGCCCGGCCGGCGAGGACGTCATCGAGCCGTACCTCGAGGACCGAAAGGGCTTCATGGATCTGGTGCTGAAACCTCTGCAGGCCAAGCGCGAGACACTGTACGTGCTGCCGAACTCGGCCGCCAAGGCGCACGCCGAGAAGCGGTACCCCCACAAGCCGGTCAAGGTGGTCGACAGCGGCATCAGCGGCCGTTGATCCGTCCCGCGAGCAGACGCAAAGGTACGCGACACGCCGCAAGAAAGAGCACATTTGCGTCTGCTCGCGAGGGGATTACCAGGCGTGGACGGTGTTCTGCGCGGTCTCCAGACCCAGCTGGATCAGCAACTCGGTGGCGTCGGCGGCCTGCTCACAGATCGTGCCGACCTCCTGGCGTTCGGCGGCACTGAAGTTCTCCAGCACGTACGTGGCGGGATCCTTGCGGCCAGGCGGCCGTCCGATCCCGATGCGCACCCGTTGAAAGTCCTTGGTGCCCAACGCCGAAGCGACTGAGCGAAGCCCGTTGTGGCCGCCTTCACCGCCACCCAGCTTGAGCCTGATCCGACCGAAGTCGAGGTCCAGCTCGTCGTGGATGGCGATGACGTCGGCCGGGGCCAGGGAGTAGAAGTTGGCCAACGGGCCGACCTGGCGCCCCGACTCGTTCATGTACACGCGCGGCTTGGCCAACACTATCGACCGCCCACCGAGGCGACCCGTCGCCACCTCGGCGCCGGAGCGCTTGTGCACCTTGAACCCCGAGCCGATGCGATCGGCCAGGATGTCGGCGACGAGGAAGCCCAGGTTGTGCCGCGTCGTCTCGTACCGCGGTCCGGGGTTGCCAAGGCCGACCACCAAGAGCGGTTCGGCCACGTCAGGGACCTGTCCCCAACCCGGACTACGCGGACT